>JALUTE010000001.1 GCA_027058255.1 Methyloligella sp.
CCCGGATCGCGTCTCGCAGCAATGCGCGCAGATAGCCCCGCGCCCGCTCGGCCATGCGCGCCTCCTCCGGGCACATGGCCCGCCGGCCCCGCTCGGGCGTGTCGATCCCGGCGAGGCGCAGCCTAGCCCTCACCGCCACGATCGGGTCCGACGTGTCGATATAGCCATAGACCGTGTCGCCATCCACGACGCGCAGCACCAGCATGTCGTGACAGACGTCCGCCGCCGGATCACGGCCCTCGGCGGCAAGGGGCACCGCCGGGCCGGACAGAAACAACGCGGCCGCAAGCCAGCCTCCCAGCCACGCCGCGCCCCCGCGTCTCGCAACCCCCCGCATCCCATGCCATCGATCGCCCGCCATGCCCGTTGTCTCACCTCCCATCGCCGCGCCCGATGCGCCCGAACGTTTCGAGAACATCTCAGCATGATTCGGGGGGCGGAATTAAGGCGAGCCGGTCGCAAACTGCAACCCTTGCGGGAGGAGGGCGGGACCTCTCCTCAAGAATCAGGAAAGGGCGACCCATTGGGCCGCCCCTTCGTCCGTCTCGCATGGCCGGCACGGCCTTGCCGCTGGCTGGCCGGCGCCCGTGCCGCGCGCCGGGCCGGGCCTCAGCTCTGCTCGGGGCAGAGGCGGAAGGCGTTGGCGAGCGCTTCCTTGCGACTCTTGTAGGTCCCGATCATCTTGCCGCCCTTGGCATATTTCTCGATGAAGGCGCGGGCCTCGGCCTCCTCCTTGCCCTCGTGCACGTCGAGCGCCGTATAGTGCACGGCACCGCGGGCCACCGACATGATCAGGAGCGACTTCTGCGCGCCGTCATAGCTCGCGGTCCAGACCTTGCAGGTGCCTTGCGGGCGCGGCACGGGGCCCATGCTGGCGGTCTGCAGCCGCGTGTCGGCCTGCGGGCGGCGGCGCGGCTGCTGCTTGCCGGTGCAGTAGAGCTTGCGATAGGCGCGCGCCACATATTCGATGTCGGCCGCGTAGCCGCGATCGCTGGGCGACCACTCGCGGGTCAGATCGGTGAAGGTCACCGGCCGGCCGAGCCGCTGCATCTTGGAGACGAGCCAGGTCTGCACCTTGCGGGTGCGGTTGGCGACGGGATTGTCCACGAGCTCGCCGGAATACATCTTGATGTGCTGGAGATGGGCGAGAACGCCGGAGGAGACGTCCGTGAACCGCTCGCCCGGCTCGCCGCCGCCGGTGGCACCGAGACCGGCAAAGTTGTACTGGCTCGGCGACACATCGCTCGGCTTGCCCGAGCCCGTGCGATATTTCAGCCAGTTGGTCTCCACGATCATCTGGAAGAAGGCATAGTCCCAGCGCACGCCGATTGCCTCGCCGTGAAGCTGATAATAGGTGGCGATGTCGCGGAAGCGCGGATCGAGCCGCTTGTTGCGCTTCTTCACGAAGGCCATCAGCCGGGCCGGCGTCACACAGGCCGGCACCTGGTTGCTGGCGGAGATGCGAATCTCGGGTGTCTTGATGGCGAAGGCTGGCGTGGCGGCGAAGACCACGAGCGCCAGGAAAAGGCTTGGACCGATACGAGTAACCATGACGTCGACCTTACCTGATTGCTGAACCGTCGCGCCCTCCGCGGGGGAGGCAGCCGCGACGCCTGTCTGGGGCGTGCCCTTCCCCGCGAACGGCACGCGCTCCTCGAACCTTGCCGCGCGGTCCTAAAGAATCCATTTACTTTGGGCGGGATTTTGTTTGGCCTGCGGCAATTGTGTGGCCGAAGGCGCGAAAAAGGCATGTCTCTCAAGGCACAAGGCCGCATGCCGGGCCGATGGCCACCCTCAGGCCTTGGCGTTGGCGAAGGCGAAGAGGCCGACAACCAGAACCAACAGGATCAGGAGATAGGCCATGAACACGTCTAGCCACGTGGGTGCGGTGCGCAGATTGAGATAGTTGCGCAAGATCATCCCCGCCTTGGCCCATGTTATGACACCGAGCGCCACCATCCAGCCGACGCCGAGCGAATTGGTGTCCGTCACCCGACCGGCGACCATGGTGCCGATGGTGAGCGCCATCAGTGCGGCCCAGGCGAGCAGCAATGTGCGGACCTTGGGATAGTAGCTGCGCATGGCCTCACCGCATGAGATAGATGACGGG
>JALUTE010000002.1 GCA_027058255.1 Methyloligella sp.
CCGCGCTCGCCATCGCAGCCATCGCCATCCGCCGGGCCATGCGGGCCGAGGCGGAGGGGCTCTCCGAGGTTGCGCGCGCCAGCCTGCATGCCTCCCATATGGGCGCCGTCTGGGCCTGGGGCGCGGTGGCGATCACCCTCACCTATCTCACGGTGCTCGACTGGAAGGAGTGGTGGCAGTTCGCCCTCGCCTTCGCTGCGGGTGCAGCGGTCGCCTTCGGTTTCGCCCATCGCCTGAGACAGGCGGGCGGCGAGAGGCTGCTCGGCGCCGCGCGCCTGCTCGCGGGCGTGCAGCTTGCCGGCATGGTGGCGACCGTCATCGGCCTTATCGCCGACCGCAAGATGGATTTCGAATGGGTGGACTGGGCCGGCAACAACGTGTTCTTCTTCGGCGCCATGGCCCTCGGCGTCATCAGCCTCGAAGCCCTTCGCAAGGGCTGAGGCCATGGCGATGGAACGGCATGTCGGCGCGATGCCGCTCCCCTTCGTGATCCGTCAGGGCCTGAGCGCTCTTCTGCTCACCATTGCGGCCGCCTATGACTGGCGGATCTTCGCGGGCCTCGTCGCGGCAGCGGCGGTCATCGGCTTCACCCTGGAGACGCTCTCCACCAACATGCTGGTTCGCGCGGCCATCGCCTTCGATCGCGCCTTCGCCCAGCTCGACCTCGTGGAGACGGAGGACGCGCAACGCGAAAGCGGGAACGGGGCCGGGGACGAGGAGAGCGGCGGGACGCGCACGGCCCGCGCGGCGGCCGACTGGCAGGCGGTGCGCCGCACGGCCGCCATGGCCAATGCGGATTTTTCAGCGCTCGCCTATGGCTGGGGCGCGCTCGCCCTCACGGGCATGTATGGTCTCACGTCGCTCTCCTGGTATCATGCGCATCAATACGCCGCCGGCATGGCGCTGCTCGCCATTGTCGCCATCCTGATGCGGCTCGCCCTCGAGCGCACGGAGCCGGGCGCCCGCCGCGGCCGACTGCTCGCCCTTGCCGATCTCGCCAGCCTCTCGCAGCTCGTCGTGGCCATTGGCGGCGTCGTCCTGCTGCTTGCCTCGGGCAAGGTCGGACTCGGCCGCTCCGACTGGGCGGCCAACGCCGTCTTCCTCTCGCTCGGCGCCTCGATTGCCGGGATCAGCATCATTGCCCTCATGACCAGCCACCGCCTCGCGCGCGCAAGGGCCGGCCGCGGCTGAGCCCAATGGGGCGCTCGGGCGACAGGCCGACGGACCGCGCACGACCTGCCGATCAGGCGAGCATCTTGCCGACGATCTCGCCCACATCCGACGAGAGGCCCTTGTGGCGGGCGATGCGCGCCAGCGCCGCCCTGGCCTTGCGGCGCCGACCCGGCTCCAGCATGCGCCAGGAGCGGAACGCCTGCGCCAGGCGCGAGGCCGACTGCGGGTTGAAGGCGTCGATCTCGAGAATGCGGTCCGCCACGAAGGCATAGCCGGCTCCGTCGGGCCGGTTGAAGTTCACCGGATTGGCATGGGCGAAGCTGCCGATGAGGGCCCGCACCTTGTTCGGATTGCGGATATCGAAATCGGGATGGCGGGTGAGCGCCTCGACGGCCGCAAGCGTGCCCGGATGGTGCGAGATGGCCTGGAGCGCGAACCATTTGTCGATCACCAGATGATCGCCCCTGGCGCGGCGGAAGAAATGCGCAAAGGCTGCGTCGCGCTCATCGCCCGGAAAATCGGTGAGGAGGGTGAGCGCCGCCATGCGCTCGGTCATGTTGCGCGCCTTGCCATAATGGGCGGCGAGGCGCGCGCGATCCTCGGGCCCGCCGGCCGCGGTGAGAAGCGCCAGGGCCGCATGGCGGAGCGCCCGGCGCCCCGCACTCTCGGCATCGGGCGCATAGGCGCCGCGCACCGCATGGCGGCGATAGACCTGCTCGAGCGTCTCGTGAAGCGTTCGCCCGACGAGGCGCAGAAGCTGCGTGCGGGCGCGGTGGATGGCATTGGGGTCCACGTCCCGGGCGAGCTCCCGTGCCACGTCGCTCTCGCCCGGCAGTTTCAGCATCTCGGCCCGGAAGGCCGGCTCCAGGGCCTCGTCTGCGAGCGTGGCCCCGAGGGCCTTCGCAAACGGCGCGCCGCGCTGCGCCGTCTTGCCGGCGCGGATGGCTTGCACGCGCTCGACCAGAAGCTGCATGGCATAGCTCTGCCCCGCCTGCCAGCGATTGTAGAGGTCGCTGTCATGAGCCATCAGGAAGGCGATGTCGTGCTCGGAGAGGTCGATGGTGAGGTTGACCGGCGCCGAGAAGCCGCGCAGCAGGGACGGCACGGGCCGGGAGGCGATGCCCGTGAAGCGAAAACGCTGCTTGCGCGCGGTGAGCTCGATGAGACCGTTCTCGATTGGTGTCCCCTTGGGGTCGACGAGGACCAGCTCCTCGCCATCGCCACCGAGCAGGCCGAGCCGCAGGGGGATGTGCATCGCCCGTTTGCGCTTGCCGTCCGGCGTCTCGGGCAGCACCTGCTCCACCTCGAGCACCGCCTCGCGCCTGGCCGCGTCGAAGTCGAGCGTGCAGACGAGATGGGGCGTGCCGGCCTGGCGGTACCAGAGCATGAACTGGCCGAGGTCGCGCTCGCAGGCGTCCTCGAAGCAGCGGATGAAATCCTCCACCGTCACCGCCTGGCCGTCATGGCGCTCGAAATAGAGGTCGCACCCCTTGCGAAACCCCTCGCGCCCGAGCAGGGTCTGGAGCATGCGGCAGACCTCGGCGCCCTTGTTGTAGACGGTGGCCGTGTAGAAGTTGTTGATCTCGATATATTCCTCCGGCCGAACGGGGTGGGCGAGCGGGCCGGCATCCTCGGGAAACTGATGGGTCTTGAGCAAGCGCACATCCTTGATGCGCTGGACGGTGGCCGAGCGCTCGTCGGCGGAGAACTCCTGGTCGCGGAAGACCGTGAGGCCCTCCTTCAGGCAGAGCTGGAACCAGTCGCGGCAGGTGATGCGGTTGCCGGTCCAGTTGTGGAAATATTCGTGGCCGATCACGCCCTCGATGGCGGCATAGTCGGCGTCGGTGGCGGTCTCGGGCGAGGCGAGAATGAGCTTGTCGTTGAAGATGTTGAGCCCCTTGTTCTCCATCGCCCCCATGTTGAAGTCGCTGACCGCCACGATCATGAACATGTCGAGATCGTATTCGCGCCCGAAGCGGCGCTCGTCCCAGGCCATGGCCCGCTTGAGGGCATCCATGGCATAGGCGGCGCGCTCCTCCTTGCCGGGCTCCACATATATGCACAGGGTCACCTTGCGCCCGCTCATGGTGGTGAAGCGGTCCTCGACATGGCCGAGATCGCCACCCACGAGTGCGAAGAGATAGGAGGGCTTGGGAAAGGGATCGTGCCAGACGGCATAGTGGCGCCCCGCGCCCTTGCCGGCCCGACCGGCCTTTGCCTTTCCGCCCGCGGGGACGGGGCCGCTCTCCACCAGATTGCCATTTGAGAGCAGGACGGGCGCCGCCTCCCGGTCGGCCTCGATGCGCACCCGGTAGGTGGCGAGAATGTCGGGACGGTCGAGGAAATAGGTGATGCGGCGAAACCCCTCCGGCTCGCACTGGGTGCAGTAGATGCCGCGCGAGCGATAGAGCCCTTCAAGCGCCGTGTTGGCCTCCGGGTCGCAGCGGGTGACGGTCTCCAGGGTGAATGGCCTCGCCGGGGGATGTGCGATCTCCAGGAACGCCTCGTCCAGCCGGTACTCCTCGGACCCGAGCTTGCGTCCGGAGAGCTTGACGCTTTCAAGCGTCAGGCGCTCTCCATTGAGGCGCAACGGCCCCGGCCCGCCCTCGGCGGCGGGGTTGGGGCGCAGCTTGAGCCGCGCGCGCACCCGCGTGTCGGAGGGGGCCAGGGCCATATCGAGATCGACATGGTCGATCAGCCAGCCGCTCGGCCGGTAGTCCTTCAGCCGAACGGGCCTCTGCGTCTTGGTCTTCCTGGTCTTCTTCATGTCGAGCCTCGGTCAGGGAAAAGCATGGTGGTCTCGTCCGGGCCGGTGCAGGCGCCATCGCCGCAGGTTGCGCGGCGCTCACCAGCGAAGGGCCGGCAGTGCGGCCCGCGGCGCGAAATCGCGATCGCGGAAGAGGGCGGCGATGGCATCCTCCAGGCCGTGCGGCCCATCCGCATCCTGCATGTGGACCGCGCTCGGAATGTACACCGCCTCGACGCCCGCCCGCACCGCGCCCTTGATGTCGGTCTCGATGCCATCGCCGCCCTCTTCCGCGATCGCGATTTCGCGCCGCGGGCCGCACTGCCGGCCCTTCGCTGGTGAGCGCCGCGCAACCTGCGGCGATGGCATCCTCCAGGCCGTGCGGCCCATCCGCATCCTGCATGTGGACCGCGCTCGGAATGTACACCGCCTCGACGCCCGCCCGCACCGCGCCCTTGATGTCGGTCTCGATGCCATCGCCGATGGCGAGGCATGCGGCGCGGGGCACGGGCCGGCCCGCGATCTCGGCAAGGCGTGCAAAGACCCTCTCATAGATGGCCGGAAACGGCTTGCCGGCCCACTCCACCCGGCCGCCCATGGCTTCATAGGCCCGGGCCAGCGCGCCGCCGCAATAGACGAGCCTCTCGCCACGCTCCACCTGCACGTCCGGATTGGCGCAGATCATCGGCAGGCCGCGGGCGAGCAGGCGCTCGAACAGGGTACGATAATCCTCCGGCGTTTCCTCATCGTCGTTCCAGAGGCCGGTGCAAACGACGATCTCGGCCGCCTCCGGCTCGGCGAAGGTGACATCGAGGCCCTCGAAAATCGGCACGTCGCGCTCGGGGCCCAGATGATAGAGGGGGCGCCCGGCGAGCGCGCGCACCATGGCCCGGGTCACATCGCCCGAGGAGACCACGCCGTCATAGGCCTCGCCCGGCACGCCGAAGCCTTCGAGCTGGGCGATGACGGCCGGCTCGGGGCGCGGCGCGTTGGAGACGAGCAGCACGATCCCGCCTTCGCGCCGGAAGCGCGCACAGGCCGCGCAGGCCTCCTCCAGGGCGTGCACGCCATTGTGCATCACGCCCCAGATGTCCACCAGCCAGGCGCTCTTGCCTGCGGCGAGCGGCGCGATGGTGGGGAGAAGCGGAATGGCTGCGGCAGTCGGCGTCGTGTCCATGACGCTGCTGCGTAAAGCGAGGCGGGCCAACAATCAAGGCGCATCTGCCGCGCAGCGCGCGGGGGGCACACAAGACCATCGCCGTGACGCCCGGCTAAGGTGGTCCTGCGGTCCATGGCGCGGGGCGCGCGCACCCCGCACCTCGAGACGGCTCGCAAAGGCGGCTCGCGCAGCGTGTGCGGCCGGTCAGGCGGCCTTCTCGCCCTGGCTGTCGCGCCCGTCCCCGAGCACGTCCTGGCGCACGGGGCGCGGCTCGGACAGCAACCCGCCCTGGCCGAGAGCCGGCCCCTGCTCGAGCACCCGGGCAAGCGCCCGGTCGTCCTCGATCCCTTCCACGATGAGGGCGAGGCCGCCGGCCTCGACCCGCGTGCGCAGGCCAGCCAGTCCGGCGGAGGCATCGCCCGCCCCCATGGGGCCGGCGGTGTCGGGGATGCGATCGGCGCGAACCTTGACGAAGGCGAAGCCCTGGCGGCCGAGCGCCTCGAAATCCATCGCCCAGTCCTCGACCCCCGTCAGGGCAAAGCGCAGGCCGAGCGCTGCGAGCTCGCCCAAAGTCTCCCGCAGCTTGCCGCTACCGGCGCCAAGCTGGCTCTGCCCGACCTCCAGAACCAGGTGGCCTGCCAAGGCTCCCTTCTGGCGCACCAATGCGCCCAGCCCCTCGATAAAGCCCGCATCCGCCAGGGCCTCGGCCGAGACCTTGTAGAAGATGTCCCGAGGCTGCCCCCGTGCCGCGAGCCGGTCAAGAATCTGGAGCGTGCGGCCGAAGGCGGCCATGTCGATGTGGGCGAGCAATCCCGCCTCCCGGGCGAGCGGTGCGTAATCGGCCGGCGCGACGGGCGCGCCCGAAGGGTCGATCAGGCGCGGGAAGGCTTCGAAATAGCGCACCTTGCGGTCGGGCAGGCCGAGGATCGGCTGGAGATAGACCTCGATATTCCCGGATGCGAGGGCCTGGCGAACAATCTGGAGAAGCTCCGTGGCGTCCTTTGCGACGCTGGCGGTGGCGCGCTCCTCGGCGCCGGCCTCGCGCCCGCCAGATGCGCGGGGCTGCGTGTCGCGGGAGACGGGCGCGCGGTGGGCCTGCCCATCGCGTGCCGACGCCGCGGGCTCGCCCGGCCGGTATTTCTCCAGCGCCGCCGCGAGCGCTGCCTGATCGACCCTGGAGTCATCGCCCGCCCCCGCCTCGTCATGGGCCGGCCCGCTCACGGCCCCGGATCGGGCTGCCGCCAGCTCCTCGGCGAGTTGGCGGATGAGCTCGTCCACAACGCTCGTCCCGCCGCCGCCGGCCTCGCCGCGGTCGGGGCGTGCGGCCTCCTTGTCGGTCTCGCGCAAGGGCTGCTGGACCGTCGCCGCGGCCGGGGCCTTTGGCGCCGACGATGCGGAATGGCCGCCAGAGGCGGCCTCAGCCGGAATGGCCCCGGCACGCGCCTCAGCGATCTCGCGCTCGAGCTGCTCGAGGCGCGCCTTGAGCCCGGCGATATCGGCGGGGCCGAACCCCGCGGCGCCGAGCCCGCTCTCGAGAGCCGCCACGTCGGCGCGAAGCCTGCGCAGCTCCTGGACGCGTCGCACGATCAGATGAAGCGCGACGAGGCCCGCGAAAAGGCCGAGCCCCAGCGCCACCGCGACCAGGGTCTCGAGCCCCGCCTCCAGGTGCGCTCCCATGCCCGCCGCCCCTGCAACGAGCGCCGCCACGAGCGGCACGAAGACATCCAAGCCGGCCCGTGCGCGCGGCGCCTGCCCCACCGGGCGTGCTGCGGGCGGGCGCCCTTTCGCGGCTCTGGCGCCTCTTGCAGCTTTCGCCGGCGTCGCCTGTGGCTTTCGCCCGCTGCCCTTCGAAGAAGGGTGGGGGGGTCCAATAG
>JALUTE010000003.1:0-1418 GCA_027058255.1 Methyloligella sp.
GTGCGATGGTCTCGGCGAAGGGCGTGCCGGCGGCGGCGGCGCGCATGTGGTTGCAGACCGCCGTCTCGAAGGCATCGGGGGTTGCCGGTGTCGGGTTGTTGCGAAAGCGGGACTTGAGGGTGCGGGTCGAGCGTTCGAGAAGGTCCTCGAACTCGTGGGTCTCGGCTTCGGCGCGCTCGGCAACGATCATAGACGGGGGAGATGGCGGTCGAGGAAGCGCTGGATGGCGCGGGCGATATGCCATGCGAGGACGGGCGGCACGGCATTGCCGATCTGCTTGTAGGCCGCCGATGTGGAGGGGTGGAAAATGAACGCGTCGGGGAAGGACTGGATACGTGCGGCCTCGCGGGCCGAGAGGCGTCGTTTGCCGCTCCAGTGATACTCGATATTGCCGTGATGCTCGGCCCGCATGGTGGGCCCCGGCCGGTCGGGATCGACGATGCCGTTGCCCTGGCCCGCATTGCGTTTGGCCCTCGACCAGTAGTGGTTGGGGACGGCGCCCTCGGGCAGAGGGGCAAGGTCGCCGATGGCGTCGCGAAGCGCCACCCACCCGCTCTCATCAAGCGGCGGGTCGGGCATCTCGAAGGCCGGCAGGAGGTCCTTGCGGGTGCCGATGATGACCACACGCTCGCGGCGCTGCGGCACGCCGAAGTCGGCGGCATTGTAGAGCCGGTAGGTGACGTGGTAGCCGGCGCGGGCGAAGGCGCGGGTGATGGCGGCGATCGCCGCGCCGTCGTCCATGGTCAGAAGCCCCTTGACGTTCTCGGCGAGGAAGAGGGCGGGGGAGAGCTGTCGGACGGCCTTGCTCATGGCCTTGTAGAGCTGGCCGCGCTCGCTCTCGAAGCCCCGGCGCTTGCCGGCGTGGGAGAAGTCCTGGCAGGGAAAGCCGCCGAGCACGACGTCGGCGGATGGGGGGAGGACGGGATCGTCGAGGCAGTCCCAAACATCGCCGGTGACGATCAGGGAGGAGAGATTCTCCGCATAGGTGAGGGTGGCATTGGGGTCGATGTCGTTGGCGTAGACGACGCGGAAGCGGTTTTTCGGATAGCGCCGGCCGAGTGCGGTGAAGCCGCCATGCATGCCCAAATCCAAGCCGCCACAACCGGCGAAGAGCGAGACGACGCGATATTCCTTTTGGCGCGAGGCCGCAACCATATAGGTCGCAGTGTATCATTTTCCTCCCCAGGCTGCATTGCGGTGGTCGGGATAAGTGGGGAGGCTAGAAGCGGCCCCGCCCCCGGCATTTTCGCGCGCACTCGGGCGTGCAGTAGCGGGTGCTGGCAAGGTGTGCGCTCTTGCGCGGATGGAATTCCTCTCCGCAGCACTCACAGGTGAGGATGGTGCCGAGGTCGCGCTTGTCGGGTTGATCGGCGAATTTGACGCTCATGCCCCAATTCTCGCGCAGATCGGCGCAAATG
>JALUTE010000003.1:1428-2103 GCA_027058255.1 Methyloligella sp.
GCCTTGCCGACCAATGCCCCCCAAGCCGTGTCGTCGGACAAGACTCCGCCTTCGCTTGCCTTTCGGAGCCGGCCCTCGGGGCCCGTGAGGGAGGGGCCGGCGACGAAAGGCAGGCGGGCCTTGCCTTTTGGTGAGTGCCTGATCCAATTCGTGCAAGGACGGGCGGTGGCGTTCGCCCGAGTGACAGGATCATCAAGCTTGCTCGACAAAGGTCTTCGGCTCGAGGATGACGATACCCCGGAGGGCAGGTTGATTGCCTACTGGTTTAAGGTCGGTACTTGTGTGGTAGGATGATATAATCGGAGTGCAGGAGAATCATTGTATGAGCAAGAAAATCAAGCACCTAGAGTTCATCCAAGGCGTTGTGAACCGACTGTCACAAAACTCGTTCCTGCTTAAGGGTTGGAGTGTCTTATTGGTGTCAGCGCTCCTTGCTTTGGTTGGGAGTCGCGGTTCAGAGAAGGATTTGCTCATGCTCGTACCGTATGTTCCGGCAGTTGCATTCTGGGGTCTCGATGCTTACTTCCTATGGCAGGAGCGCTTGTACCGGGCGCTGTACGATCATGTTCGGGGGCTTGACGAAAACGAGATCGATTTTGCAATGGATGTCTCCATAGTGGACGGTCAGGTCGTGGAATGGTGGCGAGTAATATTTTCCAAGCCGCTTCTCGCGTT
>JALUTE010000004.1 GCA_027058255.1 Methyloligella sp.
GCGCAGGCGCGCTCACGCAGCGCCATCTCGCGTGCCTGGTCGACGGCGCATCCCGCGATGTCGCGCAGCCGCGCATGGAGGCGATGGAGGACCTCCTGGCCTTTCTGGATGCCACCACGGGGGCCGGCATCGCCTCTGCCGCCGCGGTGGCGGGCGGGCCCGGCTGCGAGGGGCGCTGGGGCGAGGCTTTGGCCGAGGCGGCCCGCGCCCTCGGCCTCGTCCGCCTTCTGGTGCGCCTGCCGCATCAGCTTGCACGCGGGCGGGTCTATGTGCCGAAGGCGCTTCTCGCACGCCATGGCGCGTGGCGCCACGATCTGCTCGCCGGGCGGGTGACGGCGCCGATCCGCTCTGCCCTCGCCGAAATGCGGACCGAGGTGCGCCGCCGGGCCGAGTGCGCCGCCGAAGCCGCGGGTCCCCCGCCGAAAGAGATGCGCCCGATCCTCGCGCCTCTCGCACTGGTGCCCGCCTGGCTGGATGCCCTTTCGCAGCCGGGCACCGATCCCTTGCGAGAGGTGGTCGAGATCAATCCGCTGCGCCGGGTCTGGACGATCTGGCGGGCCATGCGAGGCGCTCCGCTCCTGCCCCGGCGCACGTCCGCCCGCTCCTGACGGTGGGAAACTTGCGGCATCCTCTCCAGGACTTGCTTTTGCCGCAGTTCTTCGGTGTCTATGCTGCTCTCTTGGCACGAAAGGCCACGGAAAGCGGGACACATGGCGGCATTTCCCTTTCGCTGTGCGATGGCGGTGCTCGTCGCGTGGCTGATGGCGGCGTCGCCCGCATGGGCGGCTGCCACGATCGTCTGGCGGCTCGAGAATCCGTTCCGGCTGTTCTCCGATCCCGTCTACACCGAGCTACACGCCAGGGTGTTCGCCAGCCTGACCCCGCAGGAGCGCAAGAGCCCGATTGTCGCCAGCGAGCGCCGTCTCGCCCGCCAGTTTCCCGGCGGCTGGGCCAAGTCCGTCTTCGCGCACACCTGCTGGCGCGGGGAGGCGAACCGCTATACGGGCTGCTCCGAGCGCGGGTCCTACATGCTGCCGCGCCAGCATCGCGTGGTGCTGCGGCTTGAGGGGCTGGCTCTCCAGGATCGCAATCGCCACTGCCGCTGGCGCCTGACGAGCGCCGCTCGCGCCGCGCCGCCCGCCAGAGGTGCGCGGGACGACACCCGCATTGCGCCCTGCACGAAGCCGGTGCGCTTTGCCGTGCCCTATCCGGACGGAGCATGGGTTTCCGTCGAAGCGGGCGGAAAGCCTCTCGCCCGCCAGAGGGTGAAGGTGCGCGACATTCTCATCGTTGGCCTCGGCGATTCCTTCGCTTCCGGCGAGGGCAATCCGGACGTGCCGGTCGCCTTCTCGAGAACCCGCGCCGCATCCTACGGGGTGCCGCCCAAGAGCGTTGCGCTCGAGGGCTACCCCGCCCGCCTCGGCGCCTGGAGCGAGATCGGCGACGATGTGTTCCTCGCCAACGGCCCGCGCTGGTGGGCGCGCGCCTGCCATCGCTCCCTTTACGGCCATCAGCTACGCGCCGCGCTTCAACTGGCGCTGGAGGACCCGCACCGGGCGGTCACCTTCGCGGGCTTTGCCTGTGCCGGCGCCGAGATCACCGACGGCCTCTTTCTCGTCTATCGCGGCAATGAATGGGTGCCCAACCCGCCGGACCTGCCGCAGATCAGCGCGGCCGCCGTGGCCCAGTGCGGCGGGCGGTCTGCGCCAATGCGCATCTATCCCCACGCCTATCACCTCAAGGGTCGCCTGCCCGAGCTCGCCGACATCGTGCTCGCGAACTGTCCGCGCAAGCGGGCGCGCAAGATCGACCTCCTGCTGCTCTCCATCGGCGGCAATGATGTCGGCTTCTCACGCATCGTCGCCAATGCCGTGCTGGCGGACCACTCCATGCTGCGCAAGCTCGGAGGCTGGATCGGGGAGGTGCAGGATGGCAGCCAGACGGGCGGGCTCGTGGCGCGGCTCGCCCTGCGCTACAAGGCGCTGAACAGGGCGTTGCACAACATTCTTCACATCCCCTGGCGCGAGGCGGACCGGATCGTGCTCACCGCCTATCCGGTGCTCGCACTCCTGGAGGACGGCCGCAGCGTCTGCCCCGATGGGCGCGCCGGCCTCGACGTCTTTCCCGAGTTCGCCCTGAGCGAGGCCAAGGCGCGCGACGGCGAGACCGTCTCGAACCGGCTGCACGCGGCCATGCGGGCGGCGGCGCGCCGCTATGGCTGGAGCTTCGCGAGCGCCCACCGGACGGCCTTCGCGGGCCATGGCATCTGCGCCGGCTCGCGTGACGGCTCGGGCCCTCTTGCCGACGAGCTTCGCATGCCCCGCCTCGTGAACGGGCGCTGGCGCCCCTACAACCCTGCGGACTATGCCCCCTATGCCCCACGTCGTCGCTGGTTCCGCACGCCGAACGATGCCTTCCTCACCGGCAATTTCCATGTGGCCGGCACGGTGGTCAAGCGCGCGCTGCGCCTCAAGCGGCTCTCCTGGTTCCAGCTTCTGCTGGCGAGCACCTACAGCGGCGCCTTCCATCCCACGGCAGAGGGGCAGGCGGTGATCGCCGATGCCATTCTGCCCGTTGCCCGCCGCGTGCTGGCCAAATATGCCCGCCGGGAGCGCCGCTGATCGCGCCTGGTACCGCGGGGGCTCGACTCATGCAGCAGGGCTCGATATGCGCGGGCTTGCGGGCGGCGGTATCACGCGCCGTAATAGTCGCGATACCAGGCGATGAAGCGGGCGATGCCGTCCTCGATCCGGGTCGCGGGGCGAAAGCCGACCGCCTCGGTAAGGCTCTCGATGTCGGCATAGGTGCGCGGCACGTCGCCCGGCTGGAGAGGAAGGAAATTCTTCTTCGCCTCCCGCCCCAGCGCCTTCTCGATGGCGGCGATGAAGTCCATCAGCTCCACCGGATTGTTGTTGCCGATATTGTAGAGCCGGTAGGGCGCGGAGGAGGTGCCGGGATCGGGCCGATCGCTCGACCAGTCCGGATTGGGCGTCGCCACATGGTCGAGGGTGCGCAGCACGCCTTCCACGATGTCGTCGATATAGGTGAAGTCGCGCGCGTGATTGCCGTGATTGTAGACGTCGATGGGCTCGCCGGCGAGGATCTTGCTCGTGAACAGGAAGAGCGACATGTCCGGCCTTCCCCACGGCCCGTAGACGGTGAAGAAGCGCAGGCCCGTCGTCGGGATGCCATAGAGGTGCGCATAGGTGTGGGCCATCAGCTCGTTGGACTTCTTGGTGGCGGCATAGAGGCTCAAGGGGTGGTCGACGTTCTGGTGCACCGAGAAGGGCATGGCCGTGTTGGCCCCGTAGACCGAGCTCGAGGAGGCGAACACCAGATGCTCGACGCCCATGTGCCGGCAGCCCTCGAGCACATGCAGAAAGCCCGTGACATTGGCCGAGACGTAGGCGTGCGGGTTCTCGAAGGCGTAGCGCACCCCCGCCTGGGCCGCGAGATTGATGACACGATCGGGTCGATGCTCGGCGAAGGTGCGCTCCACCGCCTCCCGGTCCGCGAGGTCCGCCTTGACGAAGGCGAAGCCCTCTCGCCCCTCCAGCCGGGCAAGCCGCGCCTTCTTCAGCGCCACATCGTAATAGGCGTTGAGATTGTCGATGCCGACCACCGCGTCGCCGCGCCGCAGGAGCGCATCCGCCGTGGCGGCTCCGATGAAACCCGCCACCCCCGTCACGAGGACCTTCATGTGCCGTTCACTCCCGTTGCAATCGTGCGCACGCCGCCATTACAGGCGCTTGTCGGCGGCGTCCCTCGGCAGGGCGCCCTTGATGTCGTAGACGAGGCCGCGCTCTGCGGCGAGGCGGCGAAGAGCCGCCGCACCCATCGCCATGATCGGCTCGTGCGGCACCGCCAGGACGACCGCGTCGAACGGCCCCTCCGGCAGCGCCTCGGCGAGCTGAATGCCGTACTCCTCCTGCACCTCGCGCCGGTCCGCAAGCGGGTCGAACACCACGACCTCGCGGGCGAATGCGCCAAGCTCCCGCACCAGAGCGGCCACCTTGGTGTTGCGCGTGTCCGGGCAGTTCTCCTTGAAGGTGATTCCGAGCACGAGGATGCGCGCATCGTCCACGCGCTGCTTGCGCCGGATCATGGCCTTGATGATGTCCTGGGCGACGAACTCGGCCATGGCGTCGTTGATGCGCCGGCCCGCCAGGATCATCTCGGGATGAAAGCCGACCATCTGCGCCTTGTGGGTGAGATAGTAGGGATCGACACCGATGCAGTGCCCGCCGACGAGGCCCGGGCGGTAGGCATGGAAGTTCCATTTCGTGCCCGCCGCCTCCAGCACCTCGGTCGTATCGAGCCCCAGGGTCTTGAACAGCATGGCGAGCTCGTTGACGAGGGCAATGTTGACGTCCCTCTGAATGTTCTCGATGACCTTGGCGGCCTCGGCCACCCGGATGGAGCTTGCCCTGTGGGTGCCCGCGGTGATGACCCGCGCATAGACCGCATCGACGAGGTCGGCCGCCTCGGGCGTCGAGCCCGATGTCACCTTCCTGATATCGGGCAGGCGGTGGATGGCGTCGCCCGGATTGATTCGCTCGGGCGAGTAGCCGGCAAAGAAATCCACATTGAAGGTGAGCCCCGATGCCTGCTCGAGGATGGGGATGCACTCCTCCTCCGTCGCGCCGGGATAGACGGTCGATTCGTAGACGACCACATCGCCCGGGCGAAGCTGGGCGCCGACGGTCTCGCTCGCCCGCCTGAGAGCCGTGAGGTCCGGCCTGCGCGCGGCGTCGATGGGAGTGGGCACCGTAACGATGAGGAAGTTGCAGTCCGCGAGGGCTTCCGGCTCGGCCGAATAGGCAATGTCGCGTGCCGCGGCGAACTCCTCGTCCGTCACCTCGCCGGTGCGATCGAGCCCGCGGCCGAGCTCCTCGATCCGTGCCTTCGAGACATCGAAGCCAATGGTCGGGAAATGCCGGGCCATGTGGACCGCGAGGGGCAGGCCCACATAGCCGAGACCGATGACGCCGATGCGCAGGGCATCGAGGGATGGAAGGCTTGCCATGGGGTCTCCAGATTGGGTTCAATGCTGGGCGGGCGCGAGGAGCGCGCTCAGGCGGTCACTTCGGGCCGCGCCGTCTTTACCACCAGCGGCGATGCGAGGCCAGCGCCGATGCAAGCCCAGGCGGAGGCGCGCGCCCGGGCCGACGCCGTCAGAGCCAGGGCTCGACAGATCCTGGAGCCAAAGCGGGGAGCACCATGAAGGCATCAGAACTCTGGCCGGTCTGGCCCGAGGCGGTCGACCGGCCGCTGGACGAGCGCATGCGCGGCTTCAAGGACGTGCTCGACGGGCTGGCGGTGCTCTATGAGAGCCCGCTCATTCGCGATGTTCGCAATACGCTGCTCGCCTTTCCCGATTCGCGCCTGCCCATCGCCCTCAACAAGAAGCAGACCGCCTGCAAGAAATGGGTGGTCGAGATGCTCGCCCGCCACGCTCTGCCGCGCCTCGGCGCCACCCTCGGGCAGGTTCACATCCTCGCGGGGTGGTATGGCGTGCTGGCGGCCATGCTTCTGAACGACGAGCGTTTGAAGGTGGCGCGCGTGACGGTCGTCGACATCGATCCCTCCTGCGAGGCGGTCGCGCTCAGCCTCAATGCCAGCCATGTGCCCTCGGGGCGGTTCGCCTTCCGCACGGGAGACATTCTTGCCCTCGACTATGGCGCGCCGCCAGCCGGGCTCGGCCGACCGGACATGGTGATCAATACGAGCTGCGAGCACATCGCCGATTTCGACGCCTGGTATGCGCGCCTGCCCGAGGGGCTCGCCCTCGTGCTGCAATCCAACGACTATCGCGTCATTCCCGAGCATGCGAACTGTGTCGACAGCCTGGCGGACTTCGCGCGCCAGACGCCCATGCGGGAGCTGTTCTATGAAGGGGCGTTGGAGTTGCCCAACTATACGCGCTTCATGCGGATGGGCCGCAAATGAGCCCCGAGACGCACCGCACCCCGGGTGCCGCGCCGGATGCGCCGCACCGTGCGTGAAGCGAATGGCACGGCGCTGATCCGGAACGTTCTCACGGTGCGGCACGCCATTGGAGGAACGGCTGCACACGCTTCAGCGGGGGGCGAGCGCCTCCGCCTGCACCGCGCCAGTAGCGCACTGCGGCCCGCACGGGACGACGGGGAGGAACGCCTTGGTCACAGCGCCTTCTTGATCCAGTCGGCAAGCTGGCTCTTGGGCAGCGCGCCGGTCTGGGTGGCGGTCACCTCGCCATTCTTGAAGATCATCAGCGTCGGGATGGCGCGGATGCCGAACTTGGTGGGCGTGTGCGGGTTGTCGTCGATATTGAGCTTGGCAATCTTGATCTGTCCGTGCAGCTCTCTCGCGATCTCCTCCAGAGCAGGCCCGATCATCTTGCACGGCCCGCACCATTCGGCCCAGAAATCGACCACGACAGGGCTTTCGCTGTTCAGAACCTCTTCCTCGAACGTATCGTCGGAAACGTCGGCAGTCGCCATATCCTTCGCTCTCCTGAATGAACCGCAGCCAGTCACCCCCGGGAACGACCTCGGCGGGGGCAGAGACATCGCAGGCGAACCTATGAAGGGGCTCGCCGGGCGTCAAGGCTGCGGTCGCGGTCCAATCGCCACAGCTCCGCCTCGGCGCGATCGAGCAGATCGTCCGGAATCGCCATGAGGCGCGGCCCGTCGGTCCAGAGCAGGGCGGCGCGAACGCACTTGCGGGCATGGATGCGCCGGATGACGAGGCGATAGGCGGCAAGCTGCAGGAGATAGGCCTCGGGCACCGCCTCGGGCCGCTCGGGCGGGGGGCGGCCGGTCTTGTAGTCGAGGATCGTCACCGCGTCGGGGCCGACCGCGAGACGGTCGATCTGCCCGGAGATGGAGAGCGGCGGGCCCTCTCCGTCGGGCGGCGGGATTTCCGCGGCAATCGGCACCTCGGCCTCGGAGTCGGGGGCAAAGA
>JALUTE010000005.1 GCA_027058255.1 Methyloligella sp.
TCCTCGGGCGGGTAGCCGGTGATGAAAAGCTCGGAAAAGACGATGAGATCGGCGCCCTGGCGGGCGGCCTCGCCGCGCAGTCGCCGGGCGAGCGCCGCATTGCCGGCGATGTCCCCGACGACGGGGTTCGCCTGGGCGATGGCAATGGTGAGATGGTTTTCGATGGGTCCGGCCATAGCGCGCAAACTAGCCGCGCCCGCCGGGCCGGGCAACAGGGCCGATTGGTCGCGCTCCTTTGGTCGCGCTATTGCAGCGCCGGGCGCGCTTCCGGCGGCAATGGGCATGATGGGCACGAGCCGGGGCTTGCCAAGCGAGGCGGCTCGGCGCAAGGTCTCGTTGTGAAGGGGCGCGCCGTTGCAAGAGGATTGCAGCATGACGAGGCTTAAGCTCACCAATATTCCGGCGAGCAAATTGCCGGCTGAATGGACGAGACGGCTCGGGATCGCATCGGATGCTCTGGTGGATGTGACGATCGAGTCGCAGGCCGCGCGCCGCGAGCGCGCCGAAGGGGTCGTCCAGCCCTTCGACCGCGAGGCGGTCGAGCGTATTCTCGACCAAGTCGCGGCGCTGCCCGTGCGCGACGAGCGCAGCCCGGACGAGATTCTCGGTTACGATGCGCATGGCTTGCCGAGATGATTGTCGATAGCTCCGCTTTGCTCGCGATTCTCTTCAGGGAGCCGGGATACGGCGCATTTCTCGACCATTTGGAGAGCGCCGCAGCAGCCAAGGTTTCGGCGGCGACGGTGCTCGAAGCGAGCATCGTCATGCAGGTGCGCCTTGGCCCCAAAGGCGTCGAGGCACTTCATGCCCTATTGCACGCCATGGGTGTGGAGGAGGTGGCTTTTACACCCGAACAGCGTCGGGAAGCCGAGCGTGCCTTCGTCCTCTACGGCAAGGGAAGCGGTCACGGTGCACGGCTCAACTATGGCGACTGCATGACCTATGGGCTCGCGAAGAGCACGGGCCTGCCGCTCCTTTTCAAGGGCGAGGACTTCGCCCAGACGGACCTCGATCTCGTCGATATCGGCACGCGGCGATGACATGCCTCTTCACGGCAATGCCCTCGCCGGCTTGCGCGTCGATGCCATGTCCTTGTGGGCACGCCGGTCATTCAGTCAGGCGGAGGCGGAGGCGCGGTCGTCGCTCCGCCCGCGCGCCTCACGCTCGCGTTTGAGCCGCTCGGCGATGATGAAGGCGAGCTCGATGGCCTGATCGGCATTGAGGCGCGGGTCGCAATGGGTGTGGTAGCGATCCGAGAGGTCCGTCTCCTTGATGGACTGCGCGCCGCCGATGCACTCGGTCACGTTCTGACCCGTCATCTCCACATGCACCCCGCCCGCATGGGTGCCCTCGGCCCGGTGCACGTCGAAAAAGGTCTCCACCTCCTGGAGGATGCGGTCGAAGGGCCGGGTCTTGTAGCCCGAGGCGGCCTTGATGGTGTTGCCGTGCATGGGATCGCAGGACCACACGACCGTGCGCCCCTCGCGCTCCACCCGCCGGATGAGGCGCGGCAGGTGCCGGCCCACGTCCTCCGCGCCGAAGCGGCAGATGAGGGTCATGCGCCCCGGCTCGTTCTCGGGGTCGAGAATGTCGAGCAGGCGAATGAGTGTATCCGGCTCCAGCGAGGGGCCGCATTTGAGGCCGATGGGATTGCGAATGCCCCGGCAATACTCCACATGGGCATGATCGGGCTGGCGCGTGCGATCGCCGATCCACAGGAAATGGCCCGATGTCGCATACCACTCCCCGGTCGTGGAATCGATCCGCGTCAGCGCCTCCTCATAGCCGAGCAGCAGCGCCTCGTGGCTGGTGTAGAAGCGGGTCGAGCGCAGCCGGCCCGTGTTCTCCGGCGTGATGCCGCAAGCCCGCATGAAGGTGAGCGCCTCCGAGATGCGGTCCGCGAGCTCGCGGTAGCGATGGCCGGCAGGGCTGTCCTTGATGAAGCCGAGCGTCCACTGGTGCACATGCTCCAGATTGGCATAGCCGCCCTGGGCGAAGGCGCGCAAAAGGTTGAGCGTCGCCGCCGCCTGCCGGTAGGCCATGAGCTGGCGGCCGGGATCGGGCGTGCGCGCCTCCGGGTCGAGGGCGATGTCGTTGACGATGTCGCCGCGATAGCTCGGGAACTCGCGCCCGCCACTCACCTCGACCGGCGAGGAGCGCGGCTTGGCGAACTGGCCCGCAATGCGCCCGACCTTGACCACCGGACAGCCGCCCGCAAAGGTCAGCACCACGGCCATCTGCAGGAAGGCGCGGAAGAAATCGCGAATATGGTCCGGATGGTGCTCCGCAAAGCTCTCGGCGCAGTCTCCTCCCTGGAGCAGGAAGGCGTTGCCCTTCGCCACCTCGGCGAGAGCCGTCTTGAGCTCGCGCGCCTCGCCCGCGAAGACGAGCGGCGGAAAGCTCGAGAGCCGCTTCTCGACCTCGGCCAGCGCGGCGCTGTCCGGGTAGTCCGGCACTTGCTCGATCGGCTGATTGCGCCAGCTTCCGGGGGACCAGGGAGCTGCCATCGTTCTCATCTCCGCAGAAGAGGATCCATTGCCGCCAGCGGCGCGCCGTGCGTCTCGGCTCCGGCGGATGCCCTGCGCACGCTCGGCGCCAAGCGTTCAACCGGGCCTCTACCATAGAGAGGCGCGTTATGCCACCATCGGCCCCATGAGCATAGCCGAGCCCACATTCACCATCGGAACCGAGGAGCCGTGGCTGGGCGTTCGAGCCGCCGGCTGGGCCGGCGCAATGATCAGGCGCCGCGCGATGGGGGCGCAATGAGATCGAGGCCCGGAAAATAGGTGCGGTAACGGCGGGCGTCACGGGTGAGCAAGCGGTAGCCGGCCACCGCAGCATGGGCGCCGATGTAGAAATCCGGAAAGGGCGCGCTCCGAGCGCCGCCGCGACGTCGGTATTTCACGAAGGCCTTTCCGGCGACGAAAGCCGCCTCCCAGGGAAGCGCCTCACGGCGGAAGTCTTCCGGCGGCAGCGCCTCATCGAGACGCGCCAAGCTGCTGAACTGAATGGAGACCTCCGCGTAGATCAGCGGATTGATGACCAGAGGCGCCTCGGCCGCGGCACGTTGCAGAGCCCGGCGAGACCAAGCGAACCACTCCGGATCCCCCGAGGCGATATCGATGATGACGTTGCTGTCGACGAGGATGGCCGTCACGAGGTCTCCGGCTGTATGTCCCGCGTGAGAGACATGATCGCGTCCGTGGTCATCGCGACATCCCCGCTCCACTCCAGCCGGCGCACGATCTCTGCGGCGCGTGCCTTGGCCTTGCCCTGGCGTTTCTCGGTGGCGCGCTTGACGATCCGCACACTATCACCGTCCAAGACAAGCTCGACTTCGACATCCGGCAGCAGCCCGCTGGCCTTGCGCAGGTGCGCCGGAATCGTGACCTGGCCCTTCTTGTTGATACGCATGCTGTCCATCGCTCGCTTGTCTGGCTAAGCTAGTCGTCGCCATGCTGCACGTCAACGGACGCGGTTCGGCGCCGGCGCGATGACCGGTCACGCGCCCGGCTCTTGCCGCAAGAGGTGTGTGCGATCGAGGACTGGTCCCCCCATGAGCATCGCCGAGCCCACATTCACCATCGGCATCGAGGAGGAGTATCTCCTCGTCGACCGCGAGAGCCGGGATCTGGTGCGCGAGCCGCCCGAGAGCCTCATGCGCGAATGCGAGGAGGCGCTCGAGGGCCAGGTGAGCCCGGAGTTCCTGCGCTCGCAGATCGAGATCGGCACCCGCGTCTGCCGCAGCTTCGACGAGGCCCGCGGCGAGCTCGCCCGGCTCCGGCGCACCGTGGCCGAGGTGGCTGCGCGCCATGGCCTGGCGCCCATGGCCGCCTCCTCGCATCCCTTCGCCCGCTGGGCGGAGCAGCATCACACCGACAAGGCCCGCTATGATGCGCTCGCCCATGACCTCCAGGTGGTGGCCCGGCGCATGGTGATCTGTGGCATGCATGTGCATGTGGGCATCGAGGATGATGACCTGCGCATCGACATCATGGCCCAGGCCCGCTACTTCCTGCCGCATCTCCTGGCGCTCTCCACCTCCTCGCCCTTCTGGCAGGGCGAGAATACGGGGCTCAAATCCTATCGCCTGGCCGTGTTCGACGAGCTGCCGCGCACCGGCCTTCCCGCCCAGTTCGCGAGCTGGAGCGAGTATCAGCGCACGGTCCAGGTGCTGGTGGATGCCGGCCTCATAGAGGATGCGACCAAGATCTGGTGGGACCTGCGCCCCTCGGCGCGCTTTCCCACCCTCGAGGCGCGCATTGCCGATGTCTGCCCCCTGCTCGACGATACGCTGTGCATCGCGGCCCTGTTCGTGTGCATCTGCCGCATGCTCTACCGCCTGCGCCGCAAGAACCAGCGCTGGCGCACCTATCCCGATTTCCTCCTCAACCAGAACCGCTGGCAGGCCCAGCGCTATGGCATGGAGAAGGGCATGGTGGATTTCGGCCGCGGCGCCCTGGTGCCCTTTGCCGAGCTCATCGAGGAGCTGCTCGACCTCATCGCCGAGGATGCCGAGGCTTTGAGCTGCGTAGGCGAGGTGGAGCATGCGCGAAAGATCGTCGCCTCCGGCACCAGCGCCGACCGCCAGCTCGCCCGCTGGCACGCCATGCGCGAGACCGGCGCGAGCCAGAGGGAGGCTCTCATCGCCATCGTCGACATGCTGATCGAGGAGACGCTCGTCGGCACCGGCGCGGACAGGGCGCTCGCAATGCCCGCCATGGGCGGCGATTAGTCGCCGAGGCCTTGCTATTTCTCCGCGAACCACTCGGTCTCGATGGAAATGGCGATCTCGTCCGAGACGAGCGGCACATATTTTCCCATGCCGAAATCGCTCCGCAGCACGCGCCCCCGGGCCGAGAAGGCGGCCACGCGCACGCCCTTGTATTTGGCGATCAGCGGCCCCAGTGGATGCGGTCCGGCGAAGCGGAACGTGACGGCGAGGGTGACCGGGCGCGTGATCCCCTTGATGGTGAGATTGCCCGTCATCTCGCCCGTCTTCGCGCCGGTTCGGCGGATGCGCGTGCTCTCGAAGCGAATGTCCGGGTGCTTGGCCACATCGAAATAGTCCGGGCCCTTGAGCGCCTTGTCCATGCCGTCAATGCCGGAGAGCACGCTGTCGGCCCGGATCGTCACGGAGATGGCGCTCTTGGAGGGCTCCTTCTCATCGAAGACGAGCCGGCCGTCGAAGGCGGTGAAGCGTGCCGACTGCTCGGTGAAACCGAGATGATTCCAGGAAAAGCGAATGACCGTATGGGCCTTGTCGAAGACGTAAGCCTGCCCCGCCAGCGCGCCTGCCGCCGAGAGCCCCAACATCACGAAGGCCGCGCAAAGGCGCGTCGTCACCTGCCGAACGGTCTCATTCGCCCGCATGAGCTCCCTCCTCGCTTTGGGTCCTGCTCCCCGGTCTTGGTTGCGCTCCCGCCCCGTGCCGTCGGCGAGGATAGCGCGCCCGCGGCCATGACGGCACATATGCATGCATCACAATGGCGCGAGGCGCCCCCTGCCGCGCCTCAGCGCAAGCCCGCCGGCCGTTCGCGCTCGTGGCCGGGCCCCGTCTCCCCATTGCCCTCGAAGGGCGGCATGGTGGCATGGCCCTCGGCGGAGATGCCCTCGCGGCGCACGATCTGAAGGAAGGTGCGCGCCAGAATGGCGAGATCGAGCCGGAGGCTGCGATTGTCCACATACCAGACGTCGAGGGCGAAGCGCTCGGGCCATCCCAACGCGTTGCGGCCATGAATCTGCGCCCAGCCGGTGATGCCCGGCGGCACCTCGTGGCGGCGCGCCTGCTCGGGGCTGTAGCGGGTGAGATAGTCCACCAGCAGGGGGCGCGGGCCCACGAGACTCATCTCGCCCTTGAGCACGTTCCACAGCTCCGGCAGCTCGTCGAGGCTGGTTGCGCGCAGGAAACGGCCGAAACGGGTCAGCCGCTCCGCATCGGGCAGAAGTGCGCCGCTGGCATCGCGCGCATCCCGCATGGTGCGGAACTTCACGAGGGTGAAGGGGCGGCCATGCAGTCCGGGCCGCTCCTGGCGAAACAGGACCGGTCGGCCGAGCCGCCAGGCGACCAGCAGCGCCACCAGCCCGGCAAGAGGCACCCACAGAGGCGCCGTGGCGAGCGTCACGGCAAGATCGAATATGCGCTTGGCTCTCATGGCTCCTGCTTGGCGCCCGCCCATGCCGGTCGCCATCCCTCGTGCGCTGCCATCTGCACCTTTGCCCGAACCGAGCCCGGCCCGCTCATGGACCGCCTGCGCCGATGGCGGCCGAAACGAGCGCCTTGGCCTCGGGGCTGTCCCATTCGGCCGGTCCCGTGAGCCGTCCGATCTCCCGCCCCTGCCGGTCGATGAGCAGGGTCGAGGGAATGCCGAATGCCTTGAGCAGGCTCGCCGTCTTGCCCGTCTTGTCATTGTAGAGGGCGAGATGCTTCACCTTCACCTGTTCGAGGAAGCGGCGCGGCTTGTCGAGCCCCGAGCGGTCGATGCTGATGGCGAGCACGTCGAAGGCGGGCCCGCCGAGCGCGGCCTTGAGGCGGTCGAGGGCGGGCATCTCCTTGCGGCAGGGCGCGCACCATGTGGCCCAGATGTTGACCAGGATGACGCGGCCCTTCCAGTCGGAGAGCTTGTGCGGCGTGCCGCCTTCGCCGACGAAGGTGATCTCGGGGAGCACCTTGGGGCTCTTGTGCACGAGAAACGCCGCCATGGCGCCGCGATTGAGCCCCTTAAGGCCCGAGCCCGAGGCCGGCCTCGGAGCCTCGGCCGCGGCCAGGCGGACCGCTGGCTCTCGCTTCTCGTGCTCCGCCGCGCCGGATGACCCGCGCGGCGCGGGCGCGTTTGCGCGGGCCGTCTCCGCCGCCGGCGCGAGCGCCAGGCCGGCCGGGCGCGGCGCGACCGCGCGCAGCGGAGCGTTGCCTTCCAACCCCGAACTCACATATATGGCCGCAAAGCCCGCCACGGCCGCGAGCGCGGCGGCCCACAGATAGGCGGCCCGCGATGGCGGGGCGGGGGCCCGTTTGCTGTTGCGATCACTCTGGCTGTCCTGCATGGTCCGGCTCACTGTTTGACACCCGATCGCGAGAGGCGATCATGCGTGCGAGGTCAACGATCTTTTCGTGTGAACGGATGTAGCCTGTCGATCCAACGACGGTTCTCCAAAACGCTGGAGGTCACACCTTTCGCTCGCGGGCATCACCGCCACGGCCCATGGCTCGCCCGCTTCGCCCGCCCGCCATGCCGCCCTCCGGGGCCGAGAGCTCGAGGAAAGCGTTCATCACATGACCAGGCCCGCAAAACCCAACACCGTTGCAGGCGCGCCGCCTGCCGAGACGCCGTCCCCGGCCGCACCATCCGCATCGGGCAGCCCCCCCGCCCAGACCGGAGAAGCCAACACCATGTGGGGCGGGCGCTTCGAGGCCGCGCCCGATGCCATCATGCAGGAGATAAACGCCTCGATCGGCTTCGACAAGCGCCTTTATTCTCAAGACATCGTGGGGTCTAAGGCGCATGTGGCCATGCTGGCGGCCGTGGGCATCCTGACCGAGGCCGAGGCCAAGCGCATCGCAAAGGGGCTCGACCGCATTCTGGCGGAGATCGAGGCCGGCACGTTCACCTTCTCCCGCGCGCTCGAGGACATCCACATGAACATCGAGGCGCGGCTTGCCGAGCTCATCGGCCCGGTGGCGGGCAAGCTGCACACGGCGCGCTCGCGCAACGACCAGGTGGCGACCGATTTCCGCCTTTATATGCGCGACTTCCTGGATGCGGCGGATGTGGCGCTCGCCGGGCTGCAAAGGGCGCTGGCCGAGAAGGCGCTCGCCCATGCGGGCACGGTGATGCCGGGCTTTACGCATCTGCAGACGGCGCAGCCCGTCACCTTCGGCCATCATCTGCTGGCCTATGTGGAGATGCTGGCGCGCGACCGGGGGCGGCTGGCAGACGCCAGGAAGCGCCTCAATGAGTGTCCCCTCGGCGCGGCGGCGCTGGCCGGCACCTCCTTTCCCATCGACCGGCGCATGACGGCCAAGGCGCTGGGCTTTGCGCGGCCCATGGCGAACTCCCTCGATGCGGTGTCCGATCGCGATTTCGTGCTCGAGCCCCTGGCGGCCGCGGCCATATCCGCCATGCATCTCACCCGCCTCGCCGAGGAGATCGTGCTCTGGTGCTCGGCCCAGTTCGGTTTCGTGCGCCTCACCGATGCCTTCTCGACGGGCTCCTCCATCATGCCGCAGAAGCGCAACCCCGATGCCGCCGAGCTGGTGCGCGCCAAGCTCGGGCGCATCTCGGGCGCGTTCCAGGGGCTTCTCATGGTGATGAAGGGCCTGCCGCTCGCCTATTCCAAGGACATGCAGGAGGACAAGGAGGCCACGTTCGACGCCCTCGATGCCTTTGCGCTCACCATATCCGCCATGACCGCCATGATCCGGGATCTCGAGCCGGACGAGCAGGCCATGCGGGCGGCTGCCGCTGCGGGCTTCTCCACGGCGACCGATCTCGCCGACTGGCTCGTGCGCCATCTCGGCCTGCCCTTCCGCGAGGCCCATCACGTCACGGGGGGCATCGTCGCCCTGGCCGAGGCGCGCGGCGTCGGGCTCGAGGCGCTCGATCTCGCGGCCATGCAGGAGATCGAGCCCCGGATCACCCGTGAGGTCTATTCGGTCCTTTCGGTCGAGAGGTCGGTGGCGAGCCGGCGCTCCTATGGGGGAACGGCGCCACAGAATGTCCGGAAAATGGCAAAAGGCTGGATAAAGCGTTTGGACAGGCAGGCCGTGCGCGGTAAATAGGACATGCGGGGCAGGCGCCCCGGGCGCACCTTCGCAAGGGGCGAGCCTGCGCCTGCATGGCCCGCGGGCAGGGCGCGCGCACCGCCGCATCATGCGGATCGGCGCCACGGGGTCGCGAATGGAGCCAATGGAGGGAGCATGCGTGCTCCGAGAGGCAATGGGATGGGCAAGGCTTTGACAAGGGGCAAGGCTTTGACAGGGGCGGCTCTCGTCGGCGCTCTTCTGCTGCTGGCGGGATGCGGCGTGCGCGGCAATCTGGAGCCGCCACCCGGCACCCAGACGACCCAGCCCCATTCCGGCCCCGACGCCAAGGAAACGCCGCACCGCCCCTTCATTCTCGACCGTCTGCTGCGCTGACCGGGCGGGGCGGGCGGCCCCCCACACGTCTCCTGCCTCTCCCGCCGCCTGGCCTGTCTCTCCGCCGCCTCGGATGTGCCAGGCCGAGCGCGTGCTGCGGCGCGCACGGGGCGAGAAAAGGGGCGCGCAGAAGGAGCGCGCCCCCCGCGCCTGCCGCTATTCCAGCTTCAGGGCCGTGGTCGGGCGCTTCTCGAGCGTCCACTGGTGCATGGAGCCGTCATAGAGCTTGACGGCCTTGTTGCCCAGCAGCTCGTGCTGGATGAACCAGCCGCCCGAGGCCAGATGGCCGCTGTTGCAATAGGCGATCGTGGGAGCGCCCGGCTTGATGCCCATCTCCTCCAGGAGCTTGCGCAGGCGCGGCGCCGGCAGGAACTTGGACGCGCCGCCGCGGGTCACCATCAGCTCGTTGGGGAAGGGCTTGGCGCCCGGAATGTGGCCCGGCGCATAGACATAGGACTTGTGCCAGACGCCCAGATACTCTGCCAGCGACCGATTGTCGACGAGCTGCGCGCTCTTGTCGGCCACAGCCTTGGCCACGTCCTCGCTGGTCGCCAGCAGCTCCTTGCGCTCGGCCTTGGCCGTCCAGTCGCCCTTGGCGGCCTGCGGCGCATCGGTGCTGATGGGCCGGCCCTCCAGGATCCACTGCGAGAGGCCGCCATTCAGGATCGCCACATTGTCCTCGCCGTAATATTTGAGCTGCCAATAGGCGCGCGTGGCAACCGTCATGTCGCCGGGGCCGGTGCCCAGGGTCACGATCACGATGGGCCGTCCGGCCTTCACCCCGGCCTTCTGCAGGAGCGCCTCGAAGGTCGCCTTGTCCGGCAGCATGCCCTTGAGCCGGTTGCCGGCGATCACCTTCTTGGCGCGCATCTGCTTGTAGGGGACCAGCAGGGCGCCGGGGATGTGGCCGGCGGGCCGCGCCACCGCGATAATCTTGCCGGTCTTCTTGTCCTTGCGGACGATGGGCTTGGCCGTGAAGCCCTTCGGGTTGACGCGAACGTCGAGAACATTCACCTCGCCGAGATGCGCCGCCAACCAATCGGTCTCCACCAGCGGGCCCGGCACCTCGAGCGCCCGTGCCGGCGCGGACGGTGACACCGCCACCAAGGCCACCACGAGGCCCGCGAAAAGGGAAGCTATGACATGTGGTCTACGCATCCTTGCTCACTCCGCTGTTGATCCTCGGTTTCCGCCGCAGCCACCCCGAGCGCCCTCCCGAGGGTGGGGACGAGATCGACGGGGCAGCGCGACAACACATAGTGACTGCGATCCTTGAGCATCTCCTCCAATGGCTGTGCGCCCGCGCGCGCGCTCTCCAGTGCGCGGTCGCGTTCTCTCAGGAGCGCGCGCCAATCCGCGCTGAACAGGGCCAGCATGGCCGTGAGCCATCGCCCCACCAGAACAGGCTCTTGCGACGGCTCCGGCCTCAAGGGCGGAAGCTCATCCAGGAGCGTCGGGGCGGGGCACCAGACACCGCCGCTCACCCAATGATTGACCGTGAACCAGTGCTGTGGCTGGCCCATGCGGTCCATGGCGAGCGCCACCACATGTGTCCACGCCTCGGGCGCGCCGGGCCGGGCGGCGAAGATGTGAAAATGGCCATGGGCGCCCTCCGGCCCGTCCGGCGTCTCGTGGCAATGATAGTAGGCGCGCCATCCGCCACCGCCGAACCGCAGGGCGCGCTCGGGATAATGGCGGGCGATCACGACCTCCTCGCCCGCGAGCAGCTCAAGCACCGGGTTGCTGGCCTTCTCGCCCAAGCGCTCCAGGCAGGCGAGCAGGAGCTGCCCGGCCTCGAACTCGGTCAGGGTCGGAGCGTTCCGATTCTCGCTCGCTACAGGCTGCATGGGTTTGCGCTCTCGCCCAGGCCGCACGGATTGTCCTCGCCAAGACCGCACGGATTCTGCTCGCCGAGGCCGCACGGCGTCTCGTCCTGAGCGCTCGCCGACTGGCCGCCAGCCTCGCCCGAATCCGCGGCTTGCGGCTCCGGCAGGCGATGGCGGGTGTGATCGACGGCCGCGAGAATGGCGGCCAGGCTCAGGGCAGAGCCCACGATCAGGCGACGGCCTCGCTTTTTCATGATCCTCTCCTCACAGGGGCATCCATGGCGAGCAGGCGCCGCCCATAGACGCCCACCACATTGCCGAGAAAGCCGAACGCGAACCAGACCCAGCCATGCAGGCTGCCGCTCGCAATGCCCGCGAGCAGGGCGCCGATGTTGCAACCGAAAGCGAGACGGGCGCCATAGCCGAGCAGCAGGCCGCCGATGACAGCGCTCACCAGGCCGTTCCAGCGCAGCTCCCCCTCGGGCGCGAACTTGCCCGCCAGCGCGGCCGCCAGGAGCGCGCCCAGAATGATGCCGAAATCCATGAGCGACGTGGTGTCCGCAAGCACGCTGCGATCGAGGGCGCGGGCCGGATAGCCGGCGCTCCAATAGGGCCAGCTCGCCACGTCGCCGCCGAGCGCGGCCCAGATCTTGGCGCCCCACAGGCCGAAGGCGAAGGTGATGCTCCAGGGATGGCCGGCGACAAGCAGCGTGGCGAGATTGAACCCCGCGAGCGCCAGGACGCCCCACCAGAGCGGCCAGGGGCCGAACAGCAGCCGGTGCCAAAGGGGGCGCGCGGGCTCCGCGCTCGCCGCGCGTTGCGTCCGGCCGCGACCGATCCAGCGCACGAGCGCCATGAGCGCGACCAGCACCGCGATCTGCCCGGCGAGGGCCGGCACCCAGCCGACGGCTTCGATGAACGATACGCGCCCGATATTGGGGAGCGCCAGCCACCAGTGCAGATGCGCCGAGCCGACCGTGGCCCCGACGATGAAGAAGGCGAGGGTGATGAGCATGCGCACATGCCCGCCACCCACCGTGAAGAGCGTGCCCGATCCGCAGCCGCCGCCGAGCTGCATGCCGATGCCGAACAGGAAGGCGCCGACGATCACCGAGACGCCCACGGGCGCGAGCGCGGCGCTCGCCTTGATGCCCGGAATGGCCCCGCCGAGAATGGGGAAGAAAAGGGCTGCAGTCAGCATCAGGAGCCAGAGATGGGCCGTGATGCCGTCGCTCTGCCTTTCGCGGATGAAACGCCGCCAGCCGCCGGTGAAGCCGAAGGCGGCATGATAGAGACTGATGCCAAGCCCCGCGCCGATGAGGAACAGGGCCGCCTTCTGGGCTGAGATGTCGGCGCGCACCAGGAGAGCGATCGCGCCGAGAGCGATGAGCGCCGCCGCCGCCACGCCCTTGTCGGCGGCCGCAAAGCCCGCGGGCACGCGCCCGAGCGGCGCCGGCTCGCTGGTCGATGTGGTGTCACTCGTCCCGGTGGACATGGTTGATGTGTCTCCCCGTGAGCCCGCGCCGAGTTGCCGTCGGCGACGGGACGATGTCGACAATGGCAATAGAGATGCCGGCCCATGAAGAAGGATAGACGATGGAGCCGACATGGCGATCTTTTTCTCGGACGGCTTCTGCAATGTAAGGAGTGCGGCAGGCACCGTTCAAGGCATGGAGGGTGCCTTCTCGGGGGCTGTGACGCGAAGACGCGCCCCCGCTGACTGCGCCTGCCGGCCACCGCATGCGGGCCCCGCGCGGGACGTGCAGGCGGGCGGCGCGCGCCGGGCCGCGGCTCAATCGCGCTCTGAATCCGTGCGCGCCATCCGCTCGGCGCTGTAGCGCGTGCCGACGACCGTGCTCTCATTGATGAGCCGGTCGAGCATGTCCACCGTCTGCGGATCGAGGGCGACATCGGCGGCGCCGGCATTCTCGCGCATATAGTCGATATGCTTGGTGCCGGGGATGGGCACGAGCCGCCCGTCCTCGCGCGCGAGCAGCCAGGCGAGGGCGAGCTGCGCCATGGTGCAGCCCAGCCCCTGCGCGATCTCGCCGAAGGGTTCGAGCAGCTTGCTGTTCTCGGCGAAGGCGTCCGGCTCGAAGCGCGGCCGGGCGATGGTGCAGCGAAGGTCATTCTCGGGAAGCTGAGTCACATCGCGCGCCTTGCCGGTGAAGAAACCGCGTCCGAGCGGCGAGAAGGGGACGAAGGCCACGCCGAGGGCCTTGCAGGCCTCCAGAATGCCGCGCTCCGGCGTGCGCGACCAGAGCGAGTATTCCGACTGAACCGCCGCGATGGGGTGCACCGCATGGGCGCGCCGCAGGGTCTCGGTGCAGACCTCGGAAAGCCCGATCTCCCTCACCTTGCCATCGGCGACGAGCTTGGCCATGGCGCCGACGCTCTCCTCGACAGGCACGCCCGGGTCGACCCGGTGCAAGTAGTAGAGGTCGATCACATCGGTGCCGAGCCGTTTCAGGCTCGCCTCGCAGCTCTCGATGATGACCTCGGGCCGCCCGTCGATCTTGCCCTTCCAGAGGGCGCATTTGGTGGCGAGCACATATTCGGACCGGCGTCCCTTCAAGGCGGTGGCGATCAGCCTCTCATTGTGCCCGCTGCCATAGGCCATGGCCGTATCGAGAAAGCTGTAGCCGACATCGAGGGCCTCGTTGAGCAATCGCACCGAGACGCTGTCATCGGCGGGCCCGTAGCCATAGGACATGTTCATGCAGCCCAGTCCGAGCGCCGACACGCTCAGCGAGCCAATGGTGCGTTTCTGCATTCTTGCCCCCACTGTCGGAAAGCGCCGCCCCACTGTCGGAAAGCGCGGAAGGATACGATCTTGCGCCGCGCCATGGCCATTGACGGTTGCCCCGCACCGTGACGCTCTGGGGCACAGGCCGCCTTGCGGCGCAAGATGGAGCCCGGGGCCGCGCGCCTGGTCGCTCGCGCGCGGCCCGGGGCGCTTGCCTACCATGTTTGCCGGGCCCGCGTCACGGCGCCATTGCGGGCGCCGCAGAGCCGACGCCAAGGCGGGCGGAAAGGAGCCCGAGCCCCAGGATGCCAGAGACCTCCGACATGTGCCCTTCGCCCGCCGCCGTCTATTCGGTCGAGATGGCGCCCATGTAGCGCGAGCCCTGGCCGAGCATCTCGCGGTTGACGATCACGATGCCGCCCTCGGTCACATCGAAGCGCCTGGCATCCGCCTCCCGGTCCTCGCCGATGATGGTGCCCCCGGGCACGGTGCACTGATTGTCCAGGATCACATTCGTCAGGCGCGCGCCGGCGCCGATTTCGCAACCCGGCAGCGCCAGGACGCGCCTGAGCGCGCAGCCCTCATGCACCTTGACGTTCGAGAAAAGGAGGCTCTGGTCGAGGCTCGATTCCTCGACGACGCAGCCCCCGCTCACCATGGAGTTGCGAAGCTGGCACTGGGCGCCGTCCCCGACGAGGCGCGCCGGCGGCAACTGGGGCTGATAGGTCATGATCGGCCAGGAGGGGTCGTAGATGTCGAGGGGCGGGTCGGGAGAGAGGATCTCCATGTTCGCCTGGAAATAGGCATCCACCGTGCCGACATCGCGCCAATAGGCGCCGGCCGAGCTTCCCGCCTCGATGAAGGGATGCGCCTGGACCCGGTGGCCATGGGCCAGGGCATAGGGAATGATGTCCTTGCCGAAGTCGTGGCTCGAGGCCTTGTCCCTGGCGTCGCGGTGCAATTGCTCATGCAGATAGCGCGCGGAGAAGACATAGATTCCCATGCTGACCAGCGCGAGGTCGCCGTGATCCGGCATGGCCTTGGGCGTTGCGGGCTTCTCCTCGAACTCGATGACCCGGCCGCTGGAGTCGGTGGCGAGAACGCCGAACTGGGACGCCGCCTCCCGCCGGACGGGCGTGCAGGCTATGGTGAAATCGGCGCCCGTGTCGGCGTGGGTCGCCAGCAGCTCGCCATAGTCCATGCTGTAGATATGGTCGCCCGCAAGGATCAGCACATGGCCCGGGCCATAGCTCTCGACGATGTCGAGGGACTGGAAGACCGCATCCGCGGTGCCCTGATACCAGGACTCGTCATCGAGCCATTGCTGCGCCGGCACAACGTCGATGAACTCGCCAAGCTCGGTGTTGAGCCGGCCCCAGCCTTGCAGAAGGTGCTGGATGAGGGAGTGCGACTTGTACTGGGTCAGCACCGCGATCTTGCGGATGCCGGAGTTGATGCAGTTGGAGAGCGTGAAATCGACGATGCGGAACTTGCCGCCGAAGGGCACGGCCGGCTTGGTGCGCCAGTCGGTCAACACGCCAAGGCGCGCGCCGCGCCCGCCCGCGAGAACGAGCGCCAGGGTGTTGGAGGTCAGGCGGCTGACGAACCGCTTCGAGGTGTTCTTCATCGTCCGGTCCTCCGCCCGGGGCCGCGTGCAGCCGGCCCGAGGCACATCTGTTGCCCGCGCCCCCCACCCGCCATCGTGGAGGCCTGTCGCGGCCGGCGCGCGCCGGGCGAGGAGGGCAGAGGGCTGCTCGCAGCGGGGATGCTCTCATTCACCGGCTTTTCCCTCCAAAATGCGCCTCGCAGGCCGGGGTCCCGATGAAGGCGCCATCGGCCGGCTTCGTCCTGCTCCCTAGGCGGCGCGCACATAGGCCGCGATGATGTCGCTTGCATCGAGTTTCGGCACGGGCTGGCCGCGAACCGGGCCCTCGCTGCGGGCTTGCTCGGTCACCTCCAGATAGCCTTCCGCCGTCCGGCTCCAGGTGTAGGTGGAGAGCACGCGCGCCCGCCCCTGCCTGGAAAGCGCGTCCTGGCGCTCGAGCGCCTCGATGAGGCCGCGTGCGATATCCGCCTCGTCGAAGGGATCGACGAGAACGCCGGAGCCGTCCCCGAATATCTCCGAAGGCCCGCCATTCCTGGTCGCCACGCAGGCAAGCCCGCAGGCCGCGGCCTCGATCGGCGCAAGCCCGAAGGGCTCGTAGAAGGCCGTGAGCGCGAAGACCGAGCCCCGCCTCGCGAGCAGGCGATAGGCACTCGCAAGCGCCTCCTGGGAGTCGAGATCGACAAAACGGACCTTGTCGGCAAGCTTCGCGCCCTCGATGGTCTCCAGGATGGGGGCGAGCACGGCGCGCTCGGCCTCGGGCAATGTGGCGATCGCCGAGAACGGGTCGTCCATGCCGCGAAAGCAAAGCACGAGGTCGGCCCGTTCCTGAAGCGGTGTCGAGGCGGCGTAGGCCTTGACCACGCCGAGAATGTTCTTCTTCTCATCCAGGCGGCTCGAGACGACGATGCACGGACCCGATGCCGTGCCGAGCCGCGCGGCGAGCATGGCGGCCACCCTCTCATCCTGCTCTCCGGGCTCGGTCGTGAAGATGCGCGTGTTGACGCCCGGTGGGATCACGGCGAACCGGCCATCATCATGCACGTCGATGGCGCCTTCGTAGAGCGGATGGGCATATTGCTCCATGCGCTCCTGGCGGGTCGAGGTGATGATCCGCGCGGCCCGCCCCATGGCGACGCGCTCGGCGGCGATGCGGCGCGAGAAACGAAAGCGTCGCTCCATGTCATCGAGATTGCCGGGCGTCGTGCCAAGCTTGTCGAGCTTCTGCGCGCCGAGCGAGTGGCCGGTGAAGGTGAAGGCTAGCCCCGCGCGCTCCTGCAGGAGCGCCGCCGCATAACCGCCATCGGCATAGTGGGCGGTGGCGAAGTCTGGCAGGGCGCCGCCGTCGCCGTCATAGAACCGCAGGATGTTCTCCACCCATTCGGGAAGGTGAGCCCAGAGCTGCTCCTTGGCCAGAAAGGCCGGGCCGCCGCAATCGAGACGCAGGATGCGCAGGCGGTCCTCGAAGCCGGGATAGCGATCCTCGGCGCCGGCGAACTCCGGCCAGTCCGCGTCCACGATCCTGCGGGTGAGGATATCGACCCGGTGCCCCTTCGCCGCCATGGCCTGGGCGAGCTCCTTCACATAGACGAGCTGGCCGCCGAAATCCGGATGCTCGGTGAGATGGGAATCGCGCGGATCGAAATTGCCCTGCGGATTGAGAAAGACGAGATGCACGTGCCGTTCCTTCAGGACCGCTCGACCTCGCGGACGGTGTAGTCCGGCGCGATCACGATATCGGCGCGCGCCTCGTGCGCGCAGATGATGGCATGCTCGATCCTCAAGACCTCGTCGATGAAGGGGTCGAGCTCGGCGGCATCGCGCTTGCGCTTCTCGCGATGGGCGCGCGTGTGCTCATGGGTGCGGGCGATGAAGATGCGGGTGCCCGCATTCTCGAGCAGGGTGGTGTATGTGCCCTCGGCGATGGCCACGCGCGCCCCATCGAAGGCCAGGGTCTCGCTGATGATCCGATCGTCCTCATAGACCACGAGGGGCTTCTCGATGCTCTCGGCGCCGGACAGGAAGGCCGCGAGGTGATCGTCGAGAAGGGCAAGCCTCACCTCGCCGGGGCCAACCCAGGCGATGTCCCGGCGCCTGACGCTGTCGTTGGTCTTGGGCGGATGGACGAAATAGTCGTCCTGCTGGAGGATGACAGCGGAAATATCGTGCTCGGCGAGCGCCTCGGCAAGCGCCGTGGCGGTCTCCGACTTGCCGCTGCCCGACTCGCCGGCGATGGTGACCGCGTGCCGCTCCCCTCCCGAGCCGATACGCGGCAGGAGCATCGGCACGATCGCCTGCGCAGCCGCCCGGTGATGGGGTTCGACGATGATGGTGTCGCCTCGCATGGGGCCTCTCGTATCTCCGGAGGTCTTCGGATGCTGGTCTTGGGCTCGGCCGGTCTTCCGGTAGACGGCTCTTGGCATGGGGCCACACCCGCGCCCCCTGTCGCCGGGCTCGATTGGCGGCCGTGCTGGCCATGATGCGCCGAGTCGGCTATGCGCTCGCCTCGGGCAGGCGCACGCACTATAGGAAGAGGGCTCGGGAGCGGCAACGCGTCATACTGCAGCGCGTTTGCCGCCCATTTTTCGCGTACAACAACAGGCGCTTGCCAGGCTGCGAGCATGCCTCGAGCAAGAAGTTCGAGCAAGAGAAGAGTCGGGGGGTGAGGGACACGTGACGACCGACAGGGTAACCGACAAGGCCTATGAGGCGGCCTGGTCGGCGCTTCGGCGCCGGCTGCAGGGCCTCGAGTTTGGTGCCGGCGGCCTGCCCGCCGCCCTCGCCGCGCTGGAGCGCCAGCAGCACGCGGCGGGCTTCATCAATGACGACCTGGCAGCCGTCGAGCACAGCGTCTTCTCCGATCCCGCCGATCCCCGACGGGTGTTTCGCGCGCAATACAATCCAAGGCGCGCGCTCAGATTCGCCGGGGCCGGACGCTCGGACCCGCCGGCGGGTGTGCAGCCCATCCATGACGGCTGTTTCCTGTGCCGCGAGAACATTCGCTGGCAGCAGGAGGGTCGCCAGCTCGGCTATGAGATCGCGCTTGCCGGCGTGCCCTATATCGCCTGGATGAACCCCTTTCCGCTTCTGCCCGGCCATGTGGTGGTGGCGAGCGCCACGCATCGCGCCCAGGCGTGGATTTTCGGGCCCGAGGGGCCGGCGCGCGCCGGGGGGCTTCTCGCCAGCCTGCTCGATTTCGCCGATCGCACACCTGGCCATCTCGGCTATTTCAACGGCGTCGGCTCGGGCGCGTCGATCCCGGGGCATCTGCATTTCCACTTC
>JALUTE010000006.1 GCA_027058255.1 Methyloligella sp.
GATCTGTGGCACGCCCGCACGCAGCGCCGCCGCCATGGCCCCGAGGCCAAGAACGCGGCGCTCAGGGCCATGGCGGCGGCGCTGCGTGCGGGCGTGCCACAGATCCTGGCGGCGAATGCGAAGGACCTCGAGGCGGCCCGCGCCAAGGGGCGCCCCGGCGCCTTTCTCGACCGGCTCGCCCTCGATGAGGGGCGCATCGAGGCCATGGCCAGGGGGCTCGAGGACATCGCGGCCCTCAATGATCCCGTCGGCGAGATCATGGCCGAGTGGACGCGCCCGAACGGCCTCTCCATCCAGCGGGTGCGCGTGCCGCTCGGGGTGATCGGCGTGATCTACGAGAGCCGTCCCAATGTGACCGCCGATGCCGGCGGGCTCTGCCTCAAGGCGGGCAATGCCGTCATCCTGCGCGGGGGCTCGGAAAGCCTGCATTCGAGCCGCGCCATTCATGCCGGCCTCGTCAAGGGGCTCGATGAGGCGGGCCTGCCCGAGGCGGCCATCCAGATCGTGCCGGTCGCGGACCGGGCCGCCGTCGGCGAGATGCTGAAAGGGCTCTCGGGCGCGCTCGATGTCATCGTGCCGAGGGGCGGCAAGAGCCTGGTCGCGCGGGTGCAGGACGAGGCGCGGGTGCCCGTCTTCGCCCATCTCGAGGGCATCTGCCATGTCTATGTGGACGCCGCCGCCGACACCGAGATGGCGGTCTCCATCACCCTCAATGCCAAGATGCGGCGCACCGGCATTTGCGGCGCGGCAGAGACCCTGCTCATCGACCGGGCCGGTGCCGAGCGCCATCTCGCGCCGCTCATCGAGGCGCTGCTCGAGGCGGGCTGCGAGGTGCGGGGCGACGAGGCGGTGCAGGCGGTCGATGCGCGGGTCAAGCCCGCAAGGGCGGAGGACTGGGACACCGAGTATCTCGACGCCATCATCTCCGCCCGGCTGGTGGACGGGGTCGAGGGCGCCATTGCGCACATCGCCGCCCACGGCTCCCAGCACACCGACAGCATCGTCACCGAGGACGCCGCGGCCGCCGCCCGCTTCCTCGCCGAGGTGGACAGCGCCATCGTCCTGCACAACGCCTCGACCCAGTTCGCCGATGGCGGCGAGTTCGGCATGGGCGCGGAGATCGGCATCGCCACGGGCAAGATGCACGCCCGCGGACCCGTCGGGGTCGAGCAGCTCACCAGCTTCAAATATGTCGTGCGGGGCACCGGCCAGACCCGGCCGGCGTGAGGCGGTGCACAGTCCTCGCGAAGGCCGGCCGGCGGACACGCGCCAGGCGCCGCCGCGTCGGAGCGCGCCGCTTGCCTTCGCAAGCCTGCGTGCGCGCCCGCCGCTGGCCTTTCCAGGCCAGCGCATCGGCCTCTTCGGCGGCACCTTCGACCCGCCCCATGCGGGCCACCTGGCCATCAGCCAGTGTGCTCTCAAGCGCCTTGCGCTCGACCGGGTCTGGTGGCTGGTGAGCCCCGGAAATCCGCTGAAATCGCCGCAGGAGCATGCAGGCTTCGCCTCCCGGCTCGCCGAGGCGCGCCGCTTCGTGCGCGACCCGCGCATCCGCGTCACCGGATTCGAGGCCGCCCTGCCCTCCCCCTATTCGGCCGCGACGATCGCCTTCCTGCGCCAGCGCCTTCCCGGCGTCCGCTTCGTTTGGCTCATGGGCGCCGACAATCTCGCCGCGTTCCATCGCTGGCGGCTGTGGCGGGAGATCTTCCGAACCCTCCCCATCGCCGTCATCGACCGGCCGGGCTGGCATCTGCCGGCGCTCGCGAGCCCGGCCGCCCGCGCCTTCGCCCGCGCCCGCCTGCCCGAGGCCGCAGCTCCCCGCCTCGCGACCCGCTCCCCGCCCGCCTGGGTCTATCTCACCGTGCGCCTCTCGCCGCTCTCCTCCACCCTGTTGCGGGCCACGCGCGGGGGCGACAGGGACGCATGCGGGCCTTGAACTCCCCCCCGCGCCCGCGTTATGTTTTCCTCGTGCGAACGCGAAACACAGGAGCCGTGGACATAGGGCTGCCATCATCCGCTTTGCGCCCCGGCGGCGAAAGAGACCGGCCTCGAACGGGGCAACGGTCCGGCGGGCGTTCGCACGAATGGCATAGGACGGAAGGACATCCACCAAATTATGCGCACAACTTCAGAGGGTGCCCCTCACGGCACACCTCCTGCCGATCTCGTGCCTGAAGGGCACGGAACGGATCATCTGCTGGGCGTGGTGCTGGACAGCCTCGACGATGCCAAGGCCGAGGATGTCGTCTCCATCGACCTCAAGGGCAAATCCTCCATCGGCGATGTCATGGTGATCGCCTCCGGGCGCTCGCACCGGCATGTGGGGGCCATCGCCGACCGGCTGGTCAAGGCGCTCAAGGACGCCGGGCGGGGACGGGCACGCGTCGAAGGGCTGCCCCATTGCGACTGGGTGCTGATCGACGCGGGCGACGTGATCGTTCACATCTTCCGGCCCGAGGTGCGGGCGTTCTACGATCTGGAGAAGATGTGGTCCGCAGAGCGGCCGGGCGAGATGCGCCCTGTCTGATCCCTTTCCCAGCTTCCGAGGCCGAGGGGCGCATGCGCGGCGCGGGTCAGCCGTGAGGGTGAGCGGGCGAGCATGCGCATCCTGATTGCCGCCATCGGACGGATCGCGTCCGAGCCGCATGCGGGCCTGTGCGCCCACTATGCCGAGCGCCTGAACGCCATGGGGCGGCAGGTGGCGCTCGGCCCCGTCGAGATCATGGAGCTCGCCGAGAGCCGCGCCCGCCAGGCCGCAACCCGCAAGGGCGAGGAGGCCGAACGGCTTCTGGCGCGCATCGCCTCGGCCGATGGCGTGATAGCGCTCGACGAGGCCGGCAAGGCCATGACGAGCACCGCCTTCGCCACATTCGTTGCGGGCCGGCGCGACGAGGGCACGCGCACCCTCGCCTTCCTGATCGGCGGCCCCGACGGCCACGGCCGCGCCGTGCGCGAGCGGGCCGATCTCGCCCTCTCCCTCGGCCCCATGACCCTGCCGCACGCCCTGGCGCGCATCGTGCTCCTCGAGCAGCTCTACCGCGCCGCCACCATTCTCGCCGGCCATCCCTATCACCGGCCATGAGCCGGGGGCCGGGGGGTGGGGTGCCTCCTGGCCGAAGGGCTGCGCTCCCCGCATCGCCGCGGATGCGGCGGACCGTGCCGCGAGCGGCCGTTGCACGTTGTTTGTCATTGCCGTGCACAACAAATGCCGCAATTGTGTCGGCAATCATTCGGGGCGAGGACGCAAGGCGGGCGATGGCACCCATGACACAGGCAGGGCTCGGCATGGTGCGTGTGGCGGTCGCGGCCATGGGGCTGGCGGCCATGATGGCCGCCGCGAACATGGCCACGGCGCGATCGGCGCTCTCCCCGGCCGACGCCCAGCGGCGCTATGAGGAGACGCAGCGCAATCTGCAGCGAAGCAAGGCGCGCGAGAAGGCGCTCGCCCGCGACCTCGCCATCATGGAGCGCGAACGCGCCCAGTTGCGCAAGCACCTGATCGACACGAGCGCGCGCATCCAGCGCACCGAGGCGCGTCTGACCGAGATCGAGGGCAAGCTCGCCCGCCTCTCGGTGCGCGAGAAGACCATCCGGGCCAAGCTCGCCAAGCAGCACGGCAAGATCGTCAAGCTGCTTGCGGCCATGCAGCGCATGGGGCGCAATCCGCCTCCGGTGATGATCACCCGCCGGCGCGATGCGCTGGCCATGGTGCGCAGCGCCATGCTGCTCGCCTCGGTCTTTCCCGGCCTGAAGGACAAGGCACTCGCACTCTCGAGCGATCTTGAGCGCCTGGTGACGGTCATGACGGCGCAGAGGAAAGAGAAGGCCCGGCTGGAGGCGGAGAACAAGCGCCTCGCCGAGGATCGCGCGCGCCTCGACCGCCTCTTGGCCGAGCGCAAGGCGCGGCTTGCCGAGCGGCGCGCGGAGCTCGAGGAGGTGCGGCGCATGGCGCGGGTCTATGCGCGAAGCGCGGCCAATCTGGGCGAGCTCCTGGAGAAGATGGACAAGGCGGTCGCGCAGAAAACGGGCCTCGGCGCCTATGAGAAGGAGCTCGCCCGCCAGCGCGAGGCCGAGCGGCGGGCCACCAGGCCGGCACCCGCCCCTGGCGGCGCGCCCCCGCCCGCCGCGCCGGCACCCGGCGCGCGTCCCGGCGAGAAGCAGGTCGCACTGCTGCCGCCGCCCATCGAGCTTCGCCCCACACCGGGCACCAAGCCCCTGAGCCCGGGCCGCCTGAAACCGGCCATTCCCTTCCACAAGGCGAAGGGCCGCCTGCCGCTGCCCGTGCGCGGTCGGCGCATCCTGGGGTTCGGCGACAAGACCCGTTATGGCGACCGCTCCAAGGGGATTGCCATCGAGACCCGGCCGGGCGCGCAGGTGGTCTCGCCCGCCGACGGCTGGATCGTCTATGCGGATCATTTCCGCACTCTCGGACGGGTCTTGATCATCAATGCCGGGGGGGGATATCATATCATGCTCGCGGGAATGGGGCGTTTCGATGTGAATCCGGGCCAGTTCGTGGTTGCCGGTGAGCCCCTGGGACGAATGAACACGACATTGCCGACGTCGCAAAACGGCACAAAGAAGCTGGCCCCGCTCTTGTATATCGAGTTCCGCAAGAACAAGCGGGCCGTCGATCCGTCCCCTTGGTGGCGGACGGACGTGACCGGCGTGCCGGGTTTTGCCCCCCTCGGCCGGGGCCGGCGCGCCGGATGACCGGGACCGGCGGGAGAACGGTGCACCCGCGCGGACATCTGCACGGCCACCGGTTTTCGCGGGGCGAGGGGTGGGTCGGTCGTTTCGGCTGTCGTGCCCGCAGGCCTCGATCCCGGTCGCGGACTGGGCACCCGGGCGGGACCTGTGCATATGTGGCTGTGACGCATCGGCGAGCGCGACACATCTGATCGCCCGAAGGGCATGCAACACAAGGCTCGAGAAGGTTGGGAGAATGATGCGGAAACCCGAATTGGCATTCTGGGCGTTCTTGGTCCTGGCGGCGCTCGCCGCAGGAACGACCGTGTTCAACATCGCGCGCACGCAGTCCGCGATCGCGGCCAATTCCGACATCTACCGCCAGCTCGACCTCTTTGGCGACGTGCTGGAGCGGGTCCGCTCGGACTATGTGGAGGAGCCCGATGACACGAAGCTGATCGAGTCCGCCATCAATGGCATGCTGAGCGCGCTCGATCCGCATTCGGCCTTCCTCAATGCCAAGAGCTTCCGCGACATGCAGGTGCAGACCCGCGGCGAGTTTGGGGGGCTCGGCATCGAGGTCACCATGGAGAATGGCGTCGTCAAGGTGGTCTCGCCCATCGAGGACACGCCGGCCGCCAAGGCGGGCCTGCAATCGGGCGATCTCATCACCCATCTCGATGGCGAGCAGATCCAGGGTCTCACCCTGGAGCAGGCGGTCGACAAGATGCGCGGCCCGGTCAACACGCCCATCACGCTCACTGTCGTGCGCAAGGGCCGCGATGCGCCCTTCGACGTCAAGGTCGTGCGCGACATCATCCGCATCAACCCGGTGCGCGCCCGCGCCGAGGACGATGTGGGCTATATCCGGATCACCACCTTCAACGAGCAGACGCACGCCAATCTCAAGAAGGCGGTCGCCAAGCTGAAAAAGGAGATCGGACCGAAGCTCAAGGGCTTCGTCATCGATCTGCGGAACAATCCCGGCGGCCTTCTGGATCAGGCGATCGCAGTCTCGGACGCCTTTCTCGACAAGGGTGCGATCGTGCTCACGCGCGGGCGCAATCTGCGTGAGACCCAGCGCTCCAATGCCCGCCCTGGCGACATCACCGGCGGCAAGAAGGTGGTCGTGCTCATCAATGGCGGGTCGGCATCGGCCTCCGAGATCGTCGCCGGCGCCCTGCAGGACCATGGCCGGGCCACGGTGGTCGGCACGCGCTCCTTCGGCAAGGGCTCGGTGCAGACCATCATCCCGCTCGGCTCGAACGGCGCCATCCGCCTGACCACGGCGCGCTATTACACACCGTCGGGCCGCTCCATCCAGGCCAAGGGCATCGAGCCGGATATCGTGGTCAAGCAGGACCTGCCCGAGGAGCTCAAGAAGCGCAAGGTCAAGCCGCGGGGCGAGTCGAGCCTGCGCGGCCACCTCAAGGGCGAGGGCAAGGAGGGCTCGGGCTCGCTCGCCTATGTGCCCAAGGACAAGGCCAAGGACAAGCAGCTCAAATATGCGCTGAGCCTGGTGCGCGGCGTGACCATCGGCCAGAAGCATCAGAAGAGCGAAAAGGCGCCGGTCCCGAATTGAGAAGCCGCGGCGCCCGATCGCAATTGCCCGGCGGGAAGGGCGTCGCCGCGCTCCGGGAAAGAACGGGAGACGGGAAGAGCAACGAAAGGATGAGGCGACGCAAGGGCGAAAGCCGGATCGCCCGAGACCTCGGCCCGTGTCGGTCCGCTCGGCAAACCAAGCGCCCTTTTCGCCGACAGGCCGGCACATGCGGGGCGCTTGTTCTGGCAAGGAAAGGACGCTTTCCGGTCTCCGGAATGCGCACCGAAAGAGGGGTTGTGCGAAAGAGATTAGGTGAGCCTGGGCCCTGCCGGCGGGGAGGCAAGAGCCCACAATGAGTGAAAAGGTACTGCGTTCATGAAGGTCCTCCTCTCCACCGCCATGCTGGTGGTCGCCGCGCTGAGCGGTGCCATTGTGCAGCTCGCCCTCCGGTCCAGCGATCTCGACGGCGAACCTCACGTCACCATGCGGGTCGATGACGGCGCCACCGTCACAGCCAGTGGCACGGCGACGGGCGCCGCCTCGGTGACCGCGCGCATTGAGGGCACCCATGTGGACGCCGCGCTCACGCCGGACGCTCCCGCGCCTCGAACGTTTGACGGTGGCGCCGGGGCCAATGCGGCCGCCCCGCTGCAGGGCGTGGCGCTTGTAACGCCGTCC
>JALUTE010000007.1:0-17438 GCA_027058255.1 Methyloligella sp.
GGGCAGAAAGACGAGCTCATCGTCCCGCTCCTGACCCTGACCGCCGGCGCGTCGGCAATGGCTGATGGTGGACCTTGGCATCACCTTCGCCGGACCGGATGAGCCGGGCGTCGAGATCGTCTATCCCGACATCCGCTTCATCGAGGAAGAGCGGGCAAACCTGCTCGGCATCGTCCTCACCCATGCGCATGAGGACCATTTCGGCGCCGTTGCCGAGCTCTGGCCGCGCCTGCAGGCGCCCATCTGGGCCACCCCGTTCACGGCTGCCCTGCTGCGTGCCAAATATGCCGAGCAGGGCGGAAGCGGCGACGACTTTCCCCTGCATGAGGTGGCACTCGGCGAGCGCTTCGCCATCGGCCCGTTCGACATCGAGCTCGTGACCATGGCCCATTCCATCCCCGAGCCCAATGCCCTCGCCATCCGCACGCCCCTGGGGCTGGTGCTGCACAGCGGCGACTGGAAGCTCGACCCCAACCCCATCGTCGGCGCGCCTACCGACGCGGCGCGCCTCAGGGCCCTCGGCGCGGAAGGCGTGGATGCCCTGATCTGCGACTCCACCAATGCGCTGCGAGACGGCGTCTCACCCTCGGAAGAGGATGTCGCGAGGACACTCACCGAGATCATTGCGGGGGCCGAGCGCCGGGTCGCGGTCACCACCTTCGCCTCGAATGTGGCGCGCCTGCGCTCCGTCGCCGCCGCCACCCGCGCGGCCGGCCGGCATCTCGTGGTGGTCGGCCGCGCCATGCACCGGGTCATTCTGGCGGCCCGCGAGAGCGGCCATATCAGGCCCGATTTCCACTATCACAGCGAGGACGAGTTCGCCTATCTGGAGCCGAAGGAGGTGGTCCTGCTCTGCACCGGCAGCCAGGGCGAGCGCCGCGCCGCCCTCTCGCGCATTGCTGCGGGCGAGCATCCCAATGTCGCCCTCTCGCGCGGCGACCTCGTCATCTTCTCCTCGCGCACCATTCCCGGCAATGAGAAGTCGGTCGGCGCGGTGCAGAACAATCTCGCGGACCGGGGCGTGCGCGTGCTCACCGATGCCGACGGCCTCGTCCATGTCTCCGGCCATCCCCGGCGCGGCGAGCTCGCCCGGCTCTATGAATGGCTGCGCCCGCGGGCCGCCGTTCCCATGCATGGGGAGCCGCGCCATCTGGAGGCCCATGCCGCCTTCGCCCGCGCCCAGGGGGTCGAGCATGTCGCCCATGCGCGCAACGGCACCATGGTGCGCCTGCTGCCCGGCCCGGTGGAGATCATCGACGAGGCGCCCGTGGGGCGGCTGCTGCGCGATGGGCGTCTGCTGGTGCCGGCCGAGGGCGGGCCGGTGCGCGAGCGACGCAAGCTCTCCTTCGTCGGCATCGCCGTGCTGACCGTGAGTCTGACCCGCAGCGGCGACATCGCCGCCGACCCGGATGTGATCCTCGACGGCATTCCCGAGACCGATGCCGACGGCGTGCCCATGGAGGAGCGGGTGCTCGACGCCGTCGATGGCGCGCTCGAGAGCATCCCCCGGGCCCGCAGGCGCGACCCCGATCTCGTCCGCGAGGCGGTGCGCCGGGCCGCCCGCTCCGCCCTCTTCGCCGCCTGGGGCAAGAAGCCCATATGCAAGGTCATGGTGCAATGCGTCTGAGGTGGCGGCGCCTGCCTCGCGCGATCGCCCCGCTCCCGTAGAGAGAGAGACAGAGGACATGATCGGCCGTTTGAATCACGTTGCCATCGCCGTTCCCGACATCGCCGCCGCGGCCCGGCTCTATCGCGAGACGCTCGGCGCCGAGGTCTCCGAGGCCGTGCCCCAGCCCGAGCACGGGGTGACCACGGTCTTCATCACCCTGCCCAACACCAAGATCGAGCTTCTCGAGCCTTTGGGCCCCGATTCGCCCATCGCCGGCTTTCTCGAGCGCAACCCTTCCGGCGGAATCCATCACCTGTGCTATGAGGTCGCCGACATCCGCGCGGCCCGTGACCGTCTCATGGCGCAGGGCGCGCGTGTCCTCGGAGATGGCGAGCCGAAGATCGGCGCACATGGGCGCCCGGTGCTGTTCTTGCACCCCAAGGACTTTTGCGGCACGCTCGTGGAGCTGGAAGAAGCCTAGAGGCGAGCCATCGGCCCGCGGCTTGCCCCCGGAGCGGGCGACGCGTGCTTGGACAGAGCCTCGACGATCGCACAACCAGGACGAGCCCTCAGGACAAGCCCCATGAGCCTCAGCCTCGCCATCGCCATCTATTTCGTGTGCTGGTGGATCACCCTGTTCGCCATTCTGCCCATCGGCATGCGCACCCAGGACGAGGAGGGCGAGGTGGTGCCCGGCACGCCCGGCAGCGCCCCGATCGCGCCGCGCATGCTCTGGAAGGTCGTGGTCACGACGCTGGTCGCGGGGATCGCCTGGGCGGTGATCTATGTGGTGGTGGCCTTCAAGCTCATCTCCCTCGATGCCATCCCCCTGTGACTTCTGCGAGGCCGATGGCGATCTGCGGCGGACGGCGTCAGGCGCCCCCGCCTTGGCCGTTCGGCGACTTGGCCTCGGCGCCGCCCTCGGCTAAGGTCCGGGCCGCGATTCACGGCCGCCACCGCGCCGTCGGCACAAGCCGGTGCGCCCGCCATTCCTCCTTAGCTGCACCCGAGGCCATCCCATGCGCAAGATCCAGGTCGAGAACCCGGTCGTCGAGCTCGATGGCGACGAGATGACCCGCATCATCTGGGCCATGATCAAGGAAAAGCTGATCCTGCCCTATCTCGACATTCCGCTCGAATATTACGACCTTTCCATCCAGAACCGGGATGCGACCGACGACCAGGTGACGGTCGATGCCGCCCACGCCATTCTCCGCCACGGGGTGGGCGTGAAATGCGCCACCATCACGCCGGACGAGGCCCGGGTGAAGGAGTTCGGCCTCAAGAAGATGTGGCGCTCGCCCAATGGCACCATCCGCAACATCCTGGGCGGCGTGGTGTTCCGCGAGCCCATCATCGCCCGGAACATCCCCCGCCTCGTCCCCGGCTGGACCGAGCCCATCGTGATCGGCCGCCACGCCTATGGGGACCAGTACCGGGCAACGGACTTTCGCACGCCGGGGGCGGGCCGGCTCACCATCCGCTTCGAAGGCGATGACGGCACGGTGATCGAGCACGAGGTGTTCCGCTTCGAGGGCTCGGGCATCGCCATGGGCATGTACAATACCGACGCCTCGATCCGGGACTTCGCGCGCGCCTCCATGAACTATGCGCTGGACCGGGGCTATCCGCTGTATCTCTCGACCAAGAACACCATCCTCAAGGCCTATGACGGGCGCTTCAAGGACATCTTCCAGGAGATTTTCGACGCCGAGTTCGCCGACAAATTCGCCGAGAAGGGGCTCACCTATGAGCATCGGCTGATCGACGACATGGTGGCGGCGGCCCTCAAATGGTCCGGCGGCTTCGTCTGGGCCTGCAAGAATTACGATGGCGACGTGCAGTCGGACACGGTGGCCCAGGGGTTCGGCTCCCTCGGGCTCATGACCAGCCAGCTCATGACGCCCGACGGCAAGGTGGTGGAGGCGGAGGCCGCCCACGGCACCGTCACCCGGCACTATCGCATGCACCAGCAGGGCAAGGAGACCTCCACAAACTCCACCGCCTCCATCTTCGCCTGGACGCGGGCGCTGGCGCATCGGGCCAAGCTCGACGGCAATGCGGCGCTCGCCCGTTTCGCCGAGACGCTGGAGCGGGTGGTCATCGAGACCATCGAGTCCGGCCACATGACCAAGGACCTTGCCCTGCTCATCGGCCCCGATCAGCCCTGGCTCTCGACCACGGGCTTTCTCGACAAGGTGGCAGAAAACCTCGAGGCCGCCATGCAGGCCGAGGCCGCCGCCTGAGGCACTCCGCGGTGCAGCGCCGCCCGCGCGCAGCACTTCCGGCACCAGGAGCTGGTATACCGACGCAAACGAGCCATACGCTTGCTTCCCGTCATCACCCGGCGTGACCGGGTGATCCAGAGCCTGCCCCCGGCTCGATCGGGGGGCAGCAAACTCGGAGTTTGCCGCCCTGGATTGCCGCGTCAAGCGCGGCAATGACGTGTGTTTTGGTTTGCGTCCGTGCACTAGGTGCGCCATGGGCCGGTGCTCCGGGCTCAGCCGGCCTTGCGCAGCCGGTCGAGGCGCAGGCGGTGGCGCTCGTCGGTCAGAAGGAACACGCCACCGATCCCCGAGAGCAGCACGCCAATGCCCGTGGCGCCGGCGATCAGGAACATGATCATCACCTGATATTTGGTCGCCTCGATGGGATCGACGCCCGAGAGTATCTGCCCCGTCATCATGCCGGGCAGGGAGACGAGGCCCGAGGCCGCCATGGCATTGACAATGGGCATGGCGCCCGCCTTCACCGCCTCGCGCAGTGGTCCTTCGAGAGCCACAAAGCGCCGCGCTCCCATGGCGATGTGGGCCTCGATCGCCACCCGCTCGCGCTTGGCGATGGTGGAGAGGCGGTCGAGGGTGAGCGCGATCCCGGTCATGGTGTTGCCCAGCACCATGCCGAGGATGGGCAGGAAGAAGCGGGGCGCGTACCACGGATCGGGTTGAATGAGCCCCCCCACGCCAAAGACGGTCACAACCGTTCCGACGAAGAGCAGGGTCGTGGTGCCGACGCCCCAGGCCCGCCAGCCCTCGTGCCGCAGGCTTTGCCGGGCGATGACCTCCCGCCCCGCCACCAGGACCATGATCAGCGCCAGGCCCGCCGTCCAGAGCGGCGAGACCTGGGCGAAGATGAATTTGAGCACGAAGCCCACGGCCGAGAGCTGAACGACCATGCGCACCGCCGATATGGCCAGGGTGCGCTCGAGGCCGAGACCGAGGCCGAGGGAGATCGCGCCGTTGATCAGAATGAGCAGGGCCGCGATGGCAAGGTCGGAATAGGTCAGCGCAATGTAGCTCACAGTGCCTTTTCCTCCACACGGCCGTTGGCGACCAGAAGGCAGCGACGGCCAAGACGGCGCGCCTGTGCCGCATCGTGCGTGACGACGAGCACCGACTTGTTGGAGAGAACGAGGAACTTGATCAGCTCCTCGGCGAGGGCGCGCGCCTGGGTGTCGAGCGCCGCGGTCGGCTCGTCGAGCAGAAGCGCGTCCGGGTCGTCGCTCACGGCGCGAATGAGCGCCAGGCGCTGGCGCTCGCCGGAGGAGAGCTCGGCAATGGGCCGGTCGAGAATGGCCGTCTCCAGGCCGAGCTCGCGCACCATGCGCTCGATCCGCGATCCGGCGCCGAGCGATGGGGTTGCTCCGCCCGCCCCCGCCTCGGCCATCGCGGCCATGTGCAGGCGCGCCGTCTCGTCCCACCAGCCGGGCTCGGCGGCCATGTAGCGCACATGCCGGCGCCATTCGGGCCCGCTCATCTCCGCGCGCTCGATGCCGTTGAGGAAGATCTGCCCCTCGGCCGGCTCGAGATCGGCGATCGCGCGTAGAAGCCGGCTCTTGCCGGCGCCCGACGGCCCCATGACCGCGAGACACTCCCCGTCCGCCACCTCGAAGGACACGGGGGCGAGCCCGCCCACGCGCAGATGATCCACCCTCAGCATGGCGCCACTCTAGCGCGATTCCCCGCGCCCGCCAGCCTGCCCCAGCCGTGCCCGCGCATCGGCGGCAAAGGCTTCCAGCCGGCCTTCGGCGATGGCCTGGCGCATGCGGCTCATGAAATCCTGATAGAAATGCACATTGTTCCAGGTGAGCAGCATGGCACCGAGATACTCGCCCGCCTTCACCAGATGGTGGAGATAGGCCCGGGAATAGTCGCGCGCCGCCGGGCAGTCGCGCGTCTCGTCGAGCGGGCGCGGATCGTCGGCGTGGACGGCATTTCTGAGATTGAGCCGACCTTCCCAGGTGAACGCCTGGCCATGGCGGCCGGAACGGGTCGGCATGACGCAGTCGAACATGTCCACCCCCAGCATCACCGCATCGAGAATGTCGAGCGGGGTGCCGACCCCCATGAGATAGCGGGGCTTGTCCGCCGGCAGATGGGCGAGCGTGTGGGCGAGCACTTCCAGCATGGTCGCGCGCCCCTCCCCCACGGCGAGGCCGCCAATGGCATAGCCCGGCAGGTCCATGGCCACCAATGCCTCGGCCGAGCGCGTGCGCAGATCCGCATGCACGCCCCCCTGCACGATGCCGAAAAGCGCCTGGCCCGGCTGGCCGAGCGACGCAAAAGCCTCCGCCGAGCGCTTCGCCCAGGCCAGCGACAGGGTCATGGCACGCTCCGCCTCCTCCCTGGAGCAGGGATAGGGCGCACATTCATCAAGCTGCATCTGGATGTCGGAGCCGAGCAGGCACTGAATCTCGATGGCGCGCTCGGGCGTGAGCTTGTAGCGGGTCCCGTCGAGATGGGACTGAAAGACGACGCCTTCGGAGGTGATCTTGCGCAGCTTGGCGAGAGAGAAGACCTGAAAGCCGCCGGAATCCGTCAGGATCGGCCCCGGCCAGCGCATGAAGCGGTGCAGCCCGCCAAGCCGGGCAATGCGCTCGGCGCCCGGCCTGAGCATGAGGTGATAGGTGTTGGCGAGAATGATATCGGCGCCCGCCTCGCGCACCTGCTCGGGATACATGGCCTTGACGGTCGCCGCCGTGCCCACCGGCATGAAGGCCGGCGTGCGGACGCTGCCGCGCGCCATGGCGATCTGCCCGAGGCGCGCAGCTCCGTCGACCGCCTCGACAGCGAAACGCAGTGGCACCGCGCTCATGCCCCGCCCCCTTCGTCTCCATCGCCGGCATCGGGCTGCGGCTCGAGCAGGCAGGCATCGCCATAGGAGTAGAACCGATAGCCGGCCGCCATGGCATGGGCATAGGCCGCCTTGATGGTCTCGAGCCCGGAGAAGGCGGCAACCAGCATCAAAAGGGTCGAGCGCGGCAGGTGGAAATTGGTGATCAGCAGATCGACCGCACGGAAGCGAAAGCCGGGACGGATGAAGATGTCCGTCTCTCCCGAGAAGGGTGCGATCTCGCCGCCCGCGCGCGCAGCGGTCTCGAGCAGGCGCGCCACGGTGGTGCCGACCGCCACGATGCGCCCGCCGCGCCGGCGCACCCCGTTGAGGGCCTCGGCCGTCTCGGGCGCAATCTCCCCCCACTCCGCATGCATGGCGTGCTGGGAGATGTCATCGCTTTTTACGGGCAGGAAGGTTCCCGGCCCCACATGCAGGGTGATGAAACGGCGTGCGATCCCCCGGCGCTCGAGCGCGGCAAAAAGCGCCTCGGTGAAATGCAGGCCGGCCGTCGGAGCCGCGACCGCCCCTTCGCGGCGGGCGAAGATCGTCTGATAGTCCCGCGCATCCTCGCCCGTGACCTGCCGGCGCGCGGCGATATAGGGCGGCAGCGGCATGCGCCCGAGCGCGGCAATGGCCTCGTCGAGAACGGGGCCCGAGAGATCGAAGGCGAGGCGAACCTCGCCGCCCATGCCCCCTTCGGCCCGCGCCAGCACCCGCGCATCCAGCCGGCCGAGGCCGCACATGCTCCCGCCCTGGCCGAAATGCAGCACGTCCCCCGCCTTGAGGCGTTTTGCGGGGCGGGCGAAGGCACGCCACTCGGCAGGCCCCTCCCGGCGAAACAGGGTGATCGCAACACGCGCCCGACGGCCATCGCGAACCCGCTCGCCCTTGAGCTCGGCCGCAATCACGCGGGTGTCGTTGAAAACCAGCGCATCGCCCGGCTGGAGCAGTGCCGGCAGGTCCCGCACGCGGTGGTCGGCAAGCCGCGGGGGGCCGCCCGCCGGGGCCGGCACGACATGCAGCAGCCGTGCCGCATCGCGCGGGCGTGCCGGATGCAGCGCAATGCGGTCCGACGGCAAATGATAATCGAAGGCGTCGAGGCCGAGCGTTTCGGTCCGGCGTGAAGGCACGCGCGCTACATCACGTCGGCGGCGACCCGCAGGGACTTGATCTCGTCCGGGTCCGCCACGGGCTCGCCGCGCTTGATCTTGTCCACATTCTCCATGCCGGCAATCACCTGCCCCCACACCGTATATTGCCGGTCGAGAAAGCGGGCATCGTCGAAGCAGATGAAGAACTGACTGTCGGCGCTGTCGGGATCGGCAGCCCGCGCCATGGACACCGTGCCGCGCACATGCGGTGCGTCGTTGAACTCGGCGGCGAGATTCTGGCCCGATCCGCCCGTGCCGCGCCCTTCCGGGCAGCCCGTCTGCGCCATGAATCCCTCGATCACCCGGTGGAACTTGAGCCCATCATAGAAGCCGGCACGCGCCAGCTCCTTGATGCGCGCCACGTGATTGGGCGCAAGCTCCGGCAGCATGGCGATCACAACCTGGCCGTGAGTCGTCTCCATGATGAGGGTGTTTTCGGGATCCTGGATCTCGATGTCGGTCATCACCGTCTCTCTTTCTGCATGCTGATCTTGTCTGCGTATTGTCTGCGTTTCGTCTGTATTCCCGTTCCGTCCTGCCTGCGCCGCGCGGCATGCGGGCGGCGGCACGTGGGCGAAGGCTCGCCGATCAGCGACGCGCCTTGCCCGCCAGCGTCATTTTCACGATCCGGTCGGGATCGGCGACCATGCCATTGGCGGCCGGGTCGCCCTTCTTGATCTTGTCCACATGCTCCATGCCGGCGACCACCTCACCCCAGAGCGTATATTGCCCCGTGAGATGGCGGCAACCATCGCTGAAGCAGATGAAGAACTGGCTGTTTGCGCTGTCGGGATCGGCGGTGCGCGCCATGCCGATGGAGCCGCGCTTGTACGGCTCGGAGGAAAACTCAGCCGGCAGGTTCGGATAGGGCGAGCCGCCCGTGCCATCGCCGCGCGGGTCGCCCGTCTGGGCCATGAAGCCCGCGATCACGCGGTGAAACTTGAGCCCATCATAGAACCCCTCGGAGACAAGCCTCTTGATCCGCGCCACATGCTTGGGCGCGAGATCGGGCCGCAGGCGAATGGTCACCTGCCCGGTCTTGAGTTGCATATAGAGCGTGTTCCCGGGCTCCGATGGCGCCTGGGCCGAAGCCGCGCCGGGACCAGCCAGCCAGGCCAGAACCAGGAGAGCCAGAGCGAGACGTGTGCGCATGATCGTTCCCGTTCTCAGTTTCGAAAGGCCCGCCTCGACGTCGCACCGCCAAGACACCGCCCGTTGCCCCCATCGCGATCGAGCCTCTACACAACGGCCGTGCGCCCGGGTGCGGGGCGGCGCGCATTCGCGATGATCGGGACGTCTTCTGCCACAGGGGGCGCCATTTATCCATGCGCAATGTGGCCGCGAAACCATTCGGCCAGCGCATCTTCCTCGATCTCCCCGGCTGCGAGCGCGAGGAACGTCAGCACACATTCGCCATTCGAGGCGCCGAGCTGGAAGCCATTGAGGGCAAGAAAAAGCTCAGAGGTCAAAAGGCCCGTTCGCTTGTTGCCATCAACGAATGGATGGTTGTGCACGATGCCGAACGCATACGCGGCGGCCAAGTCGGCGGCGTCGGGATCGCCATAGTCGGCCTTGCGCACCGGCCGCATGAGCGCCGACTCCAGCATGCCCTCGTCCCGCACGCCGGTCATCCCCCCATGATCCGCCAAGGCTTCGTCGTGCAATGCCAGAACGGCCTCGCGCGACACCCAGCCCCACTGGTGGCCAGACGCTGCTTCGGACATGCCGGCCTACCGGCGAGCCAATTCGCGCAAGGCAGAGCGACGCTTTCGCATGATTTCGCGCCCGATCTCCATCTCCTTTTCAAGGCTCGCCGTGCTCGGCGTGAGCCGGATGCCGTCTGGCGTGGCCGTGAGATAGAGCTCGTCGCCCTTCTCGAGCTTGAGGCGCTTGAGCACATCCTTGGGCAGGATCACCCCGACCGAGTTCCCGATGGCCCTGAGCTTCAGCTTTTCCATGATGCGCCTCACCGATATTACAACACAGGTTATAACAGCCTTGTTATAACCTATGTTCATATGGCCTGGCTGTCAATCCGGTTCATCCCTCGCCAGGCAAGGCCGCACCCGGCGCATCTCCGCCGGCCTCGGTCTTCTGCGCAGCACGCACGGCCTCGGCCCGCGCGCGCAGCTTCTCGGCGACCTTGGGCGAGACGAACGGGCTCACATCCCCGCCCATGAGGGCGATCTGGCGCACCAGATTTGCGGCGATGTGCCGAACCTGGGGCGCAGCAGCGAGCAGAACCGTCTCGATCTCCGGCGCCATGGCCCCGTTCATGCCGGCCATCTGGGCCTCATAGTCGAGGTCGGTGCCGTCCCTGAGGCCCCGGATGATCATGCTCGCCCCATGGGCGCGGGCCACATCGACGGCCAGATTGTCGAAGGGCACGATGGTGATCCGCGTGCCCGTCTCCGTGCGCACCCAGGCGGTCTCCTCCTTGAGGAGGGCGATCCGCTCATCCGCCGAGAAGAGCGGTGTCTTGGCCACATGCACGCCGACACCGATCACGAGCTCATCGACGATGCGCGCAGCCCTGCGGATGATGTCCACATGGCCGAGCGTCACCGGATCGAAACTTCCAGGATAAAAGCCGACACGCGCCATTTTCACCCCTTGCGTCATTGCCGGTCCCTTATGCCACCTCTCCGAGCGACGTGGAAGCGCAAAGGCCTGAGGGCGCTCCTATGGCAATTGGCACGCTCCGGGTCAGGGGCGGCAGGGCAGAATATGTGGTGAGCGCGGGCAAGGAGGTGATGGAAGTCGAGCCGCTTCAGCCTTCGGCGCTGCTCGCGCCGCCAGCATCGCCATCGCCGTTGCCGCCCCCCTCCTCGCCATCGCCCTCTTCGGGGATGTGCTCCACGGAGACGACCTTCTCGCCCTCGCCCGTCTTGAAGATGGTGACGCCCTGGGTATTGCGCCCCGCAATGCGCACGCCATGGACCGGGCAACGAATGAGCTTGCCGCCATCGGTGACGAGCATGATCTGGTCGCCATCCTCGACGGGGAAGGAGGCGACGAGCGGTCCGTTGCGCTCGTTCACGATCATGGCGATGATGCCTTTGCCGCCACGCTTGGACACGCGATATTCATAGGCCGAGGAGCGTTTTCCAAAACCGCGCTCGGAAAGCGTGAGAACGAACTGCTCGTTCGCCGAGAGCTCCGCATAGCGCTCCGGCGAGAGAGAGACGGCCTCCGCCCCCTCCTCGGCGCCGCGCTCCTCCTCGCCGTTCTCGGGGCCGGGCGCCGCGCCCTCGCCGCCCTCCTCGTCCACGGCCCGGCGCATGGCGGCCGCCTGCTTGAGATAGGCGGCGCGCTCGGCCGGACTCGCCTCCACATGGCGCAGCACGGCCATGGAGATCACCCGATCGCCCTCGCCGAGGGAGATGCCGCGCACGCCGGTGGAATCGCGCCCGGCGAAGACGCGCACATCCGTCACGGGGAAACGGATGGCACGCCCGCCAGCGGTGGTGAGGAGAATATCGTCCGCCTCGGTGCAAATCTCGACCCCCAGAATGGCATCGCCCTCGTCGAGCTTCATGGCGATCTTGCCGCTCGCCCGCACCTCGACGAAATCGGAGAGCCGGTTGCGCCGCACATTGCCTGAGCGCGTCGCGAACATCACATAGAGCTTGTCCCAGCTCTCCTCGTCCTCGGGCAAGGGCATGATGGTCGTGATGCGCTCGTCCTGCTGGAGCGGCAGGAGATTGATCAGCGCCTTGCCCCGCGACTGGGGCGTTCCGGGCGGCAGGCGCCACACCTTCATCTTGTAGACCATGCCGCGGGAGGAGAAGAACAGAACCGGCGCATGGGTATTGGCGACGAACAGCTTGGTGACGAAATCCTCCTCCCGCGTCGCCATGCCGGCGCGCCCCTTGCCGCCACGCCTCTGCGCCCGATAGGTGGAAAGCGGCACGCGCTTGATATAGCCCTTGTGCGAGACGGTGACGACCATGTCCTCGCGCTGGATGAGATCCTCATCGTCGAGCTCGCCTTCGTAGTCCACGATCTCGGTGCGCCGGGGGGTGCCGAACTCGTCCGCGATCGCCTGCATCTCCTCCTTGATGATGGCCACCACGCGGGCACGGGAGGAGAGAATATCGAGATAGTCCTCGATCTTGTCGCCGATGCTCCTGAGTTCGTCGCCGATCTCGTCGCGCCCGAGGGCGGTCAAGCGCTGCAGGCGCAGGTCCAGAATGGCGCGCGCCTGGGCCTCGGAGAGCTTATAGGTGCCCGCCTCCGAGACCCGATGCCGGGGATCGGCAATGAGCGCCACCAGCGGTGCGATGTCCTTGGCGGGCCAGTCCCGCGCCATCAACTCCTCGCGCGCGCTTGCCGGGTTCGGCGCCCCGCGAATGAGGGCGATCACCTCGTCGATATTGGCAACCGCGATGGCCAGCCCGACGAGCACATGGGCCCGGTCGCGGGCCTCCTTGAGGAGATATTTGGTGCGCCGGGTGACCACCTCCTCGCGGAAGGAGCAAAAGGCCTGGATCAGGTCCTTGAGGGTGAGCTGCTCGGGCCGCCCGCCATTCAGCGCCACCATGTTGCAGCCGAAGCTGCGTTGCAGGCTCGAGAAGCGCCAGAGCTGGTTGAGCACCACATCGGCCACCGCGTCGCGCTTGAGCTCGATGACCACCCGCATGCCCTCGCGGCTGGTCTCGTCCCAGATGTTGCGGATGCCCTCGATGCGCTTCTCCTTCACCAGATCCGCGATCTTCTCGATCATCTCCTTCTTGTTGACCTGGTAGGGAATCTCGGTGGCGATCAGCGCCTCGCGGCCATTGGCGAGCGTCTCGGTGTGCACGCGGGCGCGCATGACCACCGAGCCCCGCCCCTTGTGATAGGCGGCGCGAATGCCCGCCCGCCCCAGGATGAGCGCGCCGGTCGGGAAATCCGGCCCCGGCACGATCTCGTTGAGCTCGGCAATGGAGATCTCGGGATTGTCGAGATAGGCGATGCAGGCGGCGACCACCTCCCCCAGATTGTGGGGCGGAATGTTGGTGGCCATGCCCACGGCAATGCCGCCGGCGCCGTTCACCAGCAGGTTGGGATAGCGCGCGGGCAGCACGCTCGGCTCGCGCTCATTGCCGTCGTAGTTCTCCTGGAAGTCGACCGTGTCCTTGTCGATGTCCTCCAGCAGGGTGTGGGCGACCTTCTCGAGCCGGCACTCGGTGTAACGCATGGCCGCCGGGCGGTCGCCGTCGACGGAGCCGAAATTGCCCTGGCCATCGACGAGCGGCAGGCGCATGGAGAAGTCCTGCGCCATGCGCACCAGGGCATCGTAAATGGCCTGGTCGCCATGGGGGTGGTACTTACCCATGACGTCGCCGACCACGCGGGCAGACTTCTTGTAGGGCTTGTTCCAGTCGAGCCCGTTCTCGTGCATGGCATAGAGGATGCGCCGGTGCACGGGCTTGAGGCCGTCGCGCACATCGGGCAGGGCGCGGCTCACGATCACGCTCATGGCGTAATCGAGATAGGAGCTCTTCATCTCGTCCGAGATGAGCACCGGGCGGATATCCGAGCCCCCGCCGCCCGGCCCTTCGCCATCGCCGGATATGTCGTCCCTATCGCTCAAGCCGGATCATCCCTCTATGCGAGCGCGCTCGCGCAGGCCGATCGAAACATGCCCCTCCAGGAGCCCCCAAAGAGCCCCCTGCCCAAGACCCATGGCGTGACAAAGAGCCCTCGGCAGGACAGGCTCGCCCCAGCGCGGACGGCCGGACTCCGAGCCTCTGCGCTGTCGGGAAACAAAGCTCGGTGCGGGGAACCCCGTTCGAAATGCGGCAATCGCTGCCAGTGCTGAATCGTTGACGCAAACTATATCTGCCGCCGTCGGCTTTCGCAACGCCGCCAGCCATCTTTCCCCTGCCCACGATCGGAGATTTTCCTTTACAAAACAGGTTCTTGCATAGGGGCGTCAATCCGCCCGATCACCGCAACAGATCCACCTCGGCCTCTTTGCCGCCTGTGCCGTGCTTGCTGTCGAAGGCGCGCACCCGCACGCGCGTGATGGCGGGCGGAATGCGAACGCCGGATAGGGAGCGGGTGAAGGGCTGCTCGTCCACATGCGGGTGGTAGAGGATGCGGGTCCCGAGCACCGTGCCATCGGGTGCGAGCACCTGCCACTTGTTGGCGTAGTGCGTCCAGCCCTCATCCGCATGCCGCACGGTCACGTCGAACCGCCAGGTGCCGCCCGGCTCCTTCGTCACCGTAACCCGCACCACGTCGGCCTCGCCCGCGCCTGCCCGCAGCGGCGCCGCAAGGGCAAGAGACACGGCCAACCCCACCATCGACAGAGATTTCATGAACACGCCTCGCAAGCATCGTCTCGCTGTGCACACCGAAAGATCAAGCATAGTGGGCGGGGTGTCTCCTCTTGCTCACCTTTGCGTGAGAGCGCTGCTCGATCACGGGCGCAGCCCAGACGCCTTGATTTCGCGCCCGTGCCGGCGTTAGTAAGATCACATGACGACGATCAGCCTGAACAAGCTGTCCGATCAGCTCAAGGAGCTGGTCGCACGTGCGCGCGCCGGCGAGGAAATCATTCTCACCGAAGATGACGAGCCCGTTGCGCGCCTGGAGCCCGTTGCGGCGCCCGACAACCCTCGCGGCTATGGCGTTCTCCGAGGCAAGCTCGACGTGCCCGACGAGTTCTTCCTCGACCCATTGCCCGAGGACGAGCTGGCACGCTGGTGGGGCTGCGACCAGCAGGACCGGAGCCAGCGGGACGGCAAGGAGTGAAAGCGCTCCTCGACACACACGCCCTCATCTGGTGGTTCACGAGCAATCCGCAACTATCAGATGAGGTGCGCCGAGTCATCGCCGACCCTTCGAACGATATCCTCGTGAGCGCGGCCACGGCGTGGGAGATCGCGACCAAGTTTCGCATCGGAAAGCTGGCGATCACCGAGACCTTTGCCCCGACATTCCCCGATTTCCTGCAGCGATACCATTTTCGGCCGCTCGCCATCACCGTCCGTCACGCCCACCGCGCGGGATTGCTGGAAGGCGACCACAAGGATCCCTTCGATCGCATGCTGGCGGCACAAGCCCTTTCGGAGGCCATTCCATTGATATCGTGCGACCCGGTCTTCGACACGTTCGGTGTACGGGTCATCTGGTAGTTCCCAGCCTCACGCACCGAAGCCGCGGCCGTCGTCCCTAAGAGCAATGTAGATCGCCGGGATCACGAGCACGGTGAGCAGGGTCGAGGAGGCGAGGCCGAACAGAAGCGAGATGGCGAGCCCCTGGAAGATCGGGTCCGCGAGGATGACCGCCGCGCCGATCATGGCGGCAACGGCCGTGAGCAGGATGGGCTTGAAGCGGATCGCGCCGGCCTCGAGCAGCACCTGGCGCAGGGGCGTCTCCTCATCCCGCCGGTGGCGGATGAAGTCCACGAGCAGAATGGAGTTGCGCACGATGATGCCGGCGAGGGCGATGAAGCCGATCATGGATGTGGCGGTGAAGGGCGCGCCGAACAGCCAGTGCCCGATCATGATGCCGATGAGGGTGAGCGGAATGGGCGTCAGGATCACCAGCGGCACCTTGAAGGAGCCGAACTGGGCGACGACCAGGAAATAGATGCCGAGAATGGCGATGGCGAAGGCCGCGCCCATGTCGCGGAAGGTCACATAGGTCACCTCCCATTCCCCGTCCCAGAGCAGGGTCGGCCTGGACTCGTCCTCCGGCTGGCCGTGATAGGCGATGGTCGGCTTGGGCAGGTCTCCCCAGTCGGCCTCCTCGATGCGCTTGGCCACCTCGATCATGCCGTAGATCGGCGCCTCGAACGTGCCCGCGAGCTCGCCGAGGACCATCTCCGCGGGCCGGTTGTTGTGGCGGAATATGGGATAGGAGGCCTTCTCGCGCGTGAGCCGCACCACATCGCCCAGCTCGACGATGCTCCGGTTTCCGGGCAGGGCATTGGCGGGCACGGGCGTGGAGAGCGTATGGGCGGAGACGGAGAGCTCGCTCTTGGGCAGTTGCACGGCGATCTCGACCGGATGGCGCCCGCCCCCCTTGTGGGAGTAGCCCACCGGCACCCCCTGGAGATAGGCCTGGATGGTGTCGAAGACGTCGCGCTGCTCGACCTTGTGAAACTCGAGATTGTCCTGGTCGATCTTCACCCGCAGCCGCGTCGCGGGCACCCCGAAGCTGTCGTCCACATCGACGATGAAGGGCACCGCCTCGAAGATTTCCCGCACCTTGGCCGCCACCTTGCGGCGCGTCTCGGCATCGGGGCCATAGATCTCGGCAAGCAGGGTCGAGAGAACGGGCGGGCCCGGCGGCACCTCGACCACCTTGACGGAGGTGCCTTCCGGCACGGGCAGCCCTTCGAGGCGCTTGCGCACATCGAGCGCGATCTCGTGGCTGGTGCGCTCGCGCGCCTCCTTGGATGTCAGATTGACCTGGAGATCCCCCTGCTCGGGCAGGGCGCGCAGATAGTAATGGCGCACGAGGCCGTTGAAGTTGAACGGCGCCGCGGTCCCCACATAGGCCTGAATGGAGGTGAGCTCCGGCAGATCGGCAAGCCGCCGCGCGGCCGCCAGAAGCACCCGGTCCGTCGCCTCCAGGCTCGCCCCCTCGGGCAGGTCCACAACCACCTGCAGCTCCGACTTGTTGTCGAAGGGCAGGAGCTTCACCGTCACGGTCTTGGTGTAGAAGAGGACGAGCGAGAGGAGCGTCAGGGCGCCGACAATGAGCAGGAACGTCCAGGCCCGCCGGCGCGTCTCGAGAAGCGGGCGCGCCAAGGCGATGTAGCCGCGCCCGAGAGCGCCCACATGGCTCTCGTCCGGCGCGTGCGCGCCGCCGCCCTTGCCGCCGAGGCGCATCATCAGCCAGGGCGTGAGCATCACGGCGACGAAGAAGGAGAAGATCATGGCCGCCGATGCATTGGCCGGGATGGGGCTCATATAGGGGCCCATGAGACCGGAGACGAACAGCATGGGCAGAAGCGCCGCCACGACCGTCAGGGTGGCGACGATGGTGGGATTGCCCACCTCGGCCACAGCCTCGATGGCGGCCTGCATGCGCGAGCGGCCATCCCGCATGGCCCAGTGGCGCGCGATGTTCTCGATCACCACGATGGCATCGTCCACGAGAATGCCGATGGCGAAGATGAGCGCGAACAGGCTGACCCGGTTGATGGTGTAGCCCATCAGGTGGGAGGCGAAGAGGGTGAGAAGGATGGTGGTGGGAATGACGATCAGCACCACCAGCCCCTCGCGCCAGCCGATCACCAGCGCGATCAGGACGACGATGGAGAACGTTGCGAGGCCGAGGTGGAAGAGAAGCTCGTTCGCCTTCTCATTGGCCGTCTCGCCATAGTTGCGCGTGACGAGCACATCGACGCTGTTCGGCACCAGCCGCTGTTTCAGCAGCGCCAGCCGTTGCTCGATCTCATGCGCGATGGTCACCGCATTGGCGCCCGCCCGCTTGGCGATGGCGATGGAGACCGCAGGCACCCGCACGAGGGAGCCGTCATTCGCCTTGCGGTAGTGCCAGGCCCGGCTCTCCAGCGGCTTCGCGCCCACCACGATCCGTGCCACGTCGCGCACATAGAC
>JALUTE010000007.1:17448-18508 GCA_027058255.1 Methyloligella sp.
CAGAAGGAGGCCGATGTCCGGCACCCCCTTCAGCGTCTGGCCCGCAGCCACGGGAAGGGAGCGCCCCTTGTCGCGCACCCGCCCCGCCAGGAAGGAGCGATTGGCCTCCCGCACCTTGCCGATGAGCTGGGCGAGCGTGATGCCGTAGAGCGAGAGGCGCTCCGGGTCGGGCTCGACGCGGATCTGGTCCGGCCGGCCGCCGACGATGTAGGAGAGGCCCACATCCTCGAGCTTGGTGAGCTCCACCAACAGGTCCTGGGCCACGTGATAGAGCGCATTGTCCTTCCAGCGCTCCGCCGCCTCGGGCTTTGGCGCGAGGGTGAGGACCATGATCGCCACGTCGTCGATCCCCCGGCCGATGATGAGGGGCTCGGGAATGCCGAGCGGAATGCGATTGAGGTTCGCCCGCACCTTGTCGTGCACGCGCAGGATCGCCTCATCTGCCTTGGTGCCGACGAAAAACCGCGCCGTCACGGTCACCCGGTCGTCCACGGTCTGGCTGTAGACATGCTCGACGCCATTGATGGCCTTGACGATGGTCTCGAGCGGCTCGGTCACGAGCTTGACCGCATCCGCGGCCTTGAGGCCGTCGGCGCGCACATGGATGTCCACCAGAGGCACGGAGATTTGCGGCTCCTCCTCGCGCGGCAGCGCCTGGAGGGCCACCAGCCCGAGCGCAAGGCCGGCCAGGAGCAGAAGGGGCGCAAGCGGCGAGGCGATGAACGCCTGCGTCAGCCGCCCGGAGATGCCGAGCTTCATTGCGCCCCCCGCATCGCGGACGCGGCCTGCGCCGGCGGGGGCGCGATCAGCCGGTCACCGGGCTCGAGCCCCGCCAGCACCTCGACCGCATCGCCCGCAGCATTGAGCTTTGCCGGCCGGCCGAGCTGGACGACGACCTCGATCCCCTCACGAGCCGTGCCCCCATCCCGGCCCTTGCCGGCCAGGCGCACATAGTCGAGCCCATAGCGCCGATAGACGAAGCGGCGTGGCACAATGGCCACCTTGCGCTTGCCGGCCGGCACCCATACGAGGGCCCGCTCGCCCACGAAATAATCCCCGA
>JALUTE010000008.1 GCA_027058255.1 Methyloligella sp.
AAGCGCACATTGCCCGCAGGCGAGGTGAAGACCTGCTTGGCGGACATGTCGACATTGCCGAGAATGAATGCCGAGAGAGCCGTGATGGCGATGGTGAGCACGAGGCTGGCGAGAAAGGCTTTCATGGCATGGGTCTCCTGGCTTGTCCTGTCTGTCATTGCGCAGCTTTGCCGGGCTCCGGCTTTCCGGGGTCCGGGGCCGCGGCCGCGACGGGGGCAGTCGCCGTCTTGAGAAACCGGATCAGGGCATCGCGTGCCTTGGTGTCGGTGATCTTCTGAAGGGGCATTTTCGATCCCGGCGTGTAGTGCTCCGGTCCGAGAGCGAACAGTTTGCGCACCGTCTCCTCCGTCCATACGATGCCCGACTCCTTCAGGGCTTTCGAGTAGGGATAGCCCGGCAGCGAGCCCGCCTTGCGGCCGAAGAGCCCGTGCAGGGTGGGGCCGGCGCGGTTCTTTCCATCCCTGGTGAGGGTATGGCAGATGCTGCATTTGCGCGCGAACTGACGCTCGCCAAGGGAGGGCGCGGAGGATTTCCCGACCTGGAAGCGGCGGGGATAGCGGCTCGCGACGCGCTCGAAGGGTTTGCGGGGGCTCACTTGCCAGAGGGTCACGAAATCGTCGAGGCCGCCATAATAGATGCGCGAGCCGCGCTTGGCGAAGGCCATCGCCCAGATGGGGCCATAGGGGTTGTGATGCTCCTCGAGGCGCGCCCAGTCGCCGATGCGATAGACCCGAATGACACCATCGCCGCCGCCGGTTGCCGCAAGACCCGGCTTGTCGATGAGCGCCAGGGCGAGAACGGGCCCCTCGTGCTTCTTCAGGGTGCGAATGCGCTTGCCGGTCGCGACATCGACGATGCCGGCCGTGCCATCGAGCGCGCCGAAGAGAAGTTGCCCGCCGGTCGTCACCCCTTCGATGCGGGGCAGGCGTTCCAGCACGTTGATGCCCCAGCCGTGCTTGTAGACGATGCGCAACTGGTCTCCCGTGCTGGAGGACCAAAGCCGGATCGTCCCGTCATAGCCGGCGGTGAAGACCGCGCTGCCATCGCGGGAGAAGGCGACGGCATTGACCGGGCCCCTGTGCCCGCGCAGAACCGGGCCCGGGGCGCCTTTCTCGAGATCCCAGAGGCGCACCGTGCGATCCCAGCTCGCCGAAGCGGCCGTGCGGCCATCGGGCGAGACGGCGAGGGAGACGATTTTGCCCGTGTGCCCCTTCAGGCGGAGGATCAATTTTCCATCCTCCAGGTCGTGGAGATAGACGCGGCCATCGTCCCCAGCGGACAGTGCCCGCTTCCCGTCGGGGAGGAAGGCAACCGCATTGACCGCCCCTTCGTAGTCGCCGAAGCGGCGCAGGCGGCGGGGCGGATCGGCGAAGGGGTCCCAATAGAGCATGGAATAGTCGAAGCTGCAGGTGAGCAGGCGGCGGCGGGCCGGGTCGAAACGAACCGCCCGCACGGGGCCGCCATGGCCGACCAGAGTGCCGGGCGCAGGCGAGGCGGACGCGTTCGGACCGCCTCGCGCATGGGCAAGGCCGGGGAACGCCATCAGCATGGCAAGGGCCATCAGCGCCCCGAGGCAGAGGCTCCGTCTGCGCTTGCCGCCCTCGTTGCCGGGCCAGCGGTCGTCCCGGCTTGTCGGTCCGGGTCTCCTGTCCCCCGTTGCCGGGCGCGGGTCGGGGGAATCCCAGAGCGGATGCGTGTGGCGCTGTGCGTTCCTTCCGCTTTGCCGCATGAGGGAAAGGCTCGGACCGAACGCTGGGCGCGGTGTGTCTCGCCACCTCAACCCCTCGCATCCGATATGCTCCCCACCAGGGGGAGGGGCTTTTCTCGGCGTCTCTGTCGGGGTTCCCTCCTCACCGGGGGGAGGGGCTGTTTCAGGCGTCGTGTGGCGGACCGGCTCAGGCTGAACACCGGGGCCGGTGTGCCCCCCCACCCCGACCGCGGGCCGGGCGAGGCGGTCTGTGGTTCGCGCACTCATTCTCGTGCCCAAGGGGTGCTCCGTGGGCCCTATTCCGCCGGCGCTGCCTGGCGGCTGGCGGATTCGCCCGCGCCCGGCTCGGCCTTCTGGACCTCCTCGACCCAGAGGCTGTGATGCTCTTTCGCCCAGTTGAGATCGACCTCACCGGAGCCCATGGCCGAGAACGCGCCCTCCATGCCGATGGTGCCGATATAGATGTGCGCGATGATGACGCAGAGCAGGCCATAGGCGACGATGGCGTGCCAGAGGGTCGCGAGCTGCATCTCCTGCACCGGCGCGAGCTCGGTCGGCAGATCGAAGCCGATGCGGTTGAGAAGCGCGAAGGTGTCCGCGAAGAGCGAGAAGGAGAAGGGGAACAGAAGCGCCAGGCCGCTCAGCGAGAGCGAAAGGCCGCCGAGCAGCACCAGCCAGAAGATCACCTTCTGGCCGAAATTGAACTTCTTCGCGGGCGGATGGACGCCCTTGACCAGAAGCCCGCCACCCTTGGCGATCCAGACGAAGTCATAGAGGCTCAGCAGATTGTCCTTCACCCAGATCACGAAGACCAGGACGAGGCCAGCCATGAAGGCGAAGGCCACATAGTTGTGGAGCCATTTCCCCCAGGCGGCGGCGATGGAGAAGGCTTCCTTGCCGAGAATGGGTATGAGAACCGTCTTGCCGAAGGTGATGGTGAGCCCCGTGATCGCGAGAACGAGAAAGGAGACCGCAAGCAGCCAGTGGGCCATGCGCTCCAGATCATTGAAGCGGGTGATCGTGCGCCCGGAAAGGCCGCTGTCGATACGGATGCGACCACGAACAAGGAAAAAAACGACCAAAAGCGCGAAGGTCGCGCCGAGAGCAATGGCGCTCCAGAGGGGAATGGGTCCAGTGCGCAGGGCGCGCCAGGTCTCACCCTGGGACTGAACAAGAAGCGCGGCGTTGCGGTCGGGAATGGAGACGGTGCCGGTGACGCCGCGGCGCAGGGCCTGCCACATCTCGGCGCTCGAGCGGCTGCCCAGGGCATTGCCGGGCACGCGGCCCCCGGTCACGTCGGTGGGCTGGACCCCGCGCGAGGGTGCGGTGCTGCGCAGGGCATCGGGGCGCGGCGTTGCGCTGGTCACGGCGTTCGCCGGCGGGCGCACGCTCGACTGCGCACCGGCCGGGTCCGCGGTGGCACAGGCCAAGGACAGCAGGACCGCCAAGCATGCCAGTGCGGCCCGAAAGGCGCTGCCCCATCGCGCAGACAAGATCGCTCGTGCCATTGTTTTCCTCCCAGTCTTCCCTTGGTCCCGTTCGGCTTCCTGGACACCGGCGCGCCTTGGGGAAGCTCTTTCGGTTGCTCATCGGGTTGGACGATGATCGGGACCTTGTGTTCTTGGTGCGTGCCCTCAATAGGTTCGTTGATAGCGGTTGCGCAGGGTGAGCGCACGGCGCTGGGCCTCGCTCAGGGATTGGTCCTTCTTGCCCTTGTAGGCCGGGCGTCCCTCGCCATCGGAGACGCCGGCGTCATCCAGACAGGCCGGCAATGCGAGGGTGGCACTCAAGAGGACCGCCAAAATGGATGCTTTTCGCCAAGTCATGACACGCCTCCGGATTGTCGATCGCCAATGCGCCGACTGCGCAAGTCGACCGGTTGGGTCGATCGCACGGCGCGCCTCGGCCGTCTCACTCGAATCCTCGACGGTCAGTCTCCGCCGGCCGACGAGGCGGCCCCGAGGGAACCGGGGAGAGCCCCCGGCGACCGCCTCGCCTCTAGGCTCGCGGCTGCGGGACGAGCTTGCGGGCGCAGCACCGCGGCGGCGCCCGCAACGCGTCAGCCCTGCGGGCCCGGATAGGCCCGGCCCCAGCCCCAGGCACCGGAGCCGAAGCCGCGCTGAACCACGCGCTCGCGATAGATGTCGGAGACCACATCTCCGTCACCGGCCAGGAGCGCCTTGGTCGCGCACATCTCCGCGCAGAGCGGGAGCTTGCCTTCCGCAAGGCGGTTGCGGCCGTATTTCTTGAACTCGGCCGCAGAGTGGTTCTCCTCCGGCCCACCGGCGCAGAAGGTGCACTTGTCCATCTTGCCGCGGGAGCCGAAATTGCCGACTTGCGGGAATTGCGGCGCCCCGAAGGGGCACGCATAGAAGCAATAGCCACAGCCGATGCACAGGTCCTTGGAGTGGAGAACCACACCCTCCTCGGTCTGGTAGAACACATCCACCGGACAGACCGCCAGACATGGCGGATCCGAGCAGTGCATGCAGGCCACCGACAGCGAGCGCTCGCCCGGCTCGCCGTCATTGATGGTGACCACCCGGCGGCGGTTGATGCCCCAGGGCACCTCGTTCTCGTTCTTGCAGGCCGTGACACAGGCGTTGCACTCGATGCAGCGCTCCGCGTCACACAGGAATTTCATCCGTGCCATTGCGGTTTCTCCGTTTCTTTCCTTCCCGGGGGCCTCAGGCTCTCGTGATCTTGCAGAGAGTCGCCTTGGTCTCCTGCATGTTGGTCACGGAATCATAGCCATAGGTCATGGCCGTGTTGGCCGCCTCGCCCAGAACGAAGGGATCGGCGCCCTCGGGATATTTGGATCTGAGATCCTTGCCCTGGAACCAGCCGCCGAAGTGGAACGGCATGAAGGCAACGCCCCTGCCGACCCGCTCGGTGACCATGGCCATCACCTTGACACGGCTCTTCTCCGGGCTCTCCACCCAGACCATCTGGCCATCGCGGATGCCGAGGTCGTTGGCGTCCGAGGTGTTGATCTCCACGAACATGTTCTGCTGGAGCTCGGCGAGCCACGGGTTGGACCGGGACTCGTCACCACCGCCCTCATATTCCACCAGGCGCCCCGAGGTCAGAATGAGCGGATAGTCCTTGGAATAATCCACCTTCTGAATCGACGCGTAGCGGGTGGGCAGCCGGAACATCTGCCGATCCGAGTAGGTCGCATATTTCGGCAGAAGATCGCGGCGTGGCGTATAGAGCGGCTCGCGATGGATCGGAACCGGATCGGGGAAGGTCCAGACCACGGTGCGGGCCTTGGCGTTGCCGAAGGGCGCGCAGCCATGCTTGATCGCGACGCGCTGGATTCCGCCGGAGAGGTCGGTCTTCCAGTTGGTCTTGTCGCCGGCGATCTTCTCGATGGTCGCACGCTCGGCATCCGTCAGGTCCTTGTCCCAGCCGAGCTTCTTGAGCATGGACATGGTGAACTCGGGATGGCCGCCCTTGAGCTCGTTGCCCACGGGATAGCTCGAGCCCTCCACGGCCCCCTCGGCCAGCATGTTGGTGCCACGCAGGGCCTCGGGCAGTTTCGGGCTGTCGGGCGCCTTGACGCCAAAGCGGGCCCGGAAGTTGAGACCGCCCTCGGCCACGGGCTTGGACGGATCGTAGAGGTTGGGCGTGCCGGGATGCTTCATCTCCGGAGTGCCCCAGCACGGCCACGGCAGACCGTAATACTCGCCGTCGCACGGGCCGCCCTTGGCCTGGAGCGTCGTCTTGTCGAAGGTGTGCTGATACTTCATGTGAAGCTTCAGCCGCTCCGGGCTCTGACCCGTATAGCCGATCGTCCACATGCCGCGGTTGAACTCCCGCGTGGTGTCCTCGATCGAAGGCTCGTCATTGGTGACCTTGATGTTCTTGAACATCTGGTCCGCAAAGCCGAGCTTCTTCGCGAACTTGTACATGATGGTGTGATCGGGAAGGCTCTCGAAGAGCGGGTCGACCACCGTCTCGCGCCATTGCAGCGAGCGGTTGGACGCCGTCACCGAGCCGTAGGTCTCGAACTGCGTCGATGCGGGCAGCAGATAGACGCCGTCCTTGCGGTCGTGCATGACCGCGCTGACCGTCGGATAGGGATCGACGACCACCAGGAGGTCGAGCATCTCCATGGCCTTCTTCATCTCCACGCCGCGGGTCTGCGAGTTCGGAGCGTGGCCCCAGAACACCATGGCGCGCAGATTGTCGGGCTGGTCGATGTTCTTCTTGTCCTCGAGAACGCCGTCGATCCAGCGCGAGACCGGGATGCCCTTGGACTGCATGAGCTTCTCGGAGGCGAACCGCCCCTTCATGTACTCGTAGTCCACACCCCAGACGCGGCACCAGTGCTTCCACGAGCCCTTCTTGAGGCCGTAATAGCCGGGCAGCGAATGGGAGAGCACGCACATGTCGGTCGCGCCCTGCACATTGTCGTGACCGCGGAAGATGTTCGCACCGCCACCCGTGCGGCCGATATTGCCGAGCGCCAATTGCAGGATGCAGTAGGCGCGGGTGTTGTTGTTGCCATTGGTGTGCTGGGTGCCGCCCATGCACCAGATCAGGGTGCCGGGCTTGTTGGTCACGAGGGTGCGGGCGACGCGGCGGAGCTGCGAGCCCGGAACGCCCGTGACACGCTCGGTCTCCTTCGGATCCCACTTCTTGACCTCCTCGCGGATGGCCTCGAGACCCCAGACGCGGCGGGAGATGTACTCCTTGTCTTCCCAGCCATTCTCGAAAATGTGCCAGAGAATGCCCCATACCAGGGCAACGTCCGTGCCCGGGCGGAAGCGCACATATTCGGTGGCATGGGCCGCCGTGCGCGTGAAGCGCGGATCGCAGACGATGAAGGCGGCGTTGTTGCGCTCCTTGGCCCGAATGAGATGCTGCACGGCCACGGGATGGGCCTCGGCCGGGTTGGAGCCGAAGAGCAGCATCGCCTTCGAGTTGTGGATGTCGTTGTAGGAGTTCGTCATCGCGCCGTAGCCCCAGGTGTTCGCCACACCTGCGACCGTGGTCGAGTGACAGATCCGCGCCTGATGGTCACCATTGTTGGAGCCCCAGAACGCGTAGAGCTTGCGGAACAGATAGGCCTGCTCGTTGTTGAACTTCGCGGAGCCGAGCCAGTAAACCGAATCGGGACCCGATTCCTTCCTGATCTTCAACATCATGTCGCCGATCTCGTTGATCGCCTGATCCCACGAG
>JALUTE010000009.1 GCA_027058255.1 Methyloligella sp.
GCCAAAGCGCTCGTGGCAATGGACTTTCCCGGCTATGCCATCGGCGGGCTCGCAGTCGGCGAGGGGCGCGACATCATGCTCGAGACCCTTGCCGAGACGGCGCCGCTCCTGCCCGCAGACAAGCCCCGCTATCTGATGGGGGTGGGTACCCCGCGCGACCTTGTCGATGCGGTGGCGCTTGGCGTCGACATGTTCGACTGCGTGATGCCGACCCGCTCGGGCCGCCACGGCCAGGCATTCACATGGGCCGGCAAGCTCAATCTGCGCAACGCCTGCCATGCCGAGGACCCGGGCCCGCTCGATCCCGAGAGCAAATGTCCGGCCGCGCGAGACTATTCCCGCGCCTATCTCCACCATCTCGTGCGCGCGGGCGAGTATTTGGGCGCCATGCTGCTCACCTGGGCCAATGTGCACTTCTATGAGGAGCTGATGGCGGCGATGCGGGCGGCGATTGCCGAGGGGCGCTTCGAGGCGCTCGCCGCCCGCATCCGCGCGGCCTACCCACTTGATCGGGGGACGATGGAGACGAGGCGGTGAACAGACAAGACATTGAACGACTTGTGCAAAGTGGGGAATCGGAGACGCTCGAGTTCAAGAAGTCCACTGCACAATTGCGTGGGGCCGCCCAATCGCTTTGCGGCATGCTGAACGGCAACGGCGGCCGGATATTGATCGGTGTGACGGCCAACGGACGCATTGTAGGCCAGAAGATCAGTGACAAGACCTTGCGCGATTTAGCAGCTACACTCCAGAAGTTCGAGCCATCGGCACCGGTCCAGCAGACGCGAGTGCCGGTTGGTGATAACGTCGATGATGGCGTCGAGGTGATGCTCCTTGAAGCTGTCCCCAACCTCGAGGCACGCCCCTATGTGTACGACGGCCGCCCCTATCAGCGTATCGGCTCAACAACCTCGCCAATGCCACGAGAGGTCTATGAGCGGCTCTTGCTCGAGAGGGCGCATAGCCGGACACGATGGGAAAACCAGATTGCCGAGGGCTATGCGATCGGTGATCTCGACCACGAGGAGATACTGCGCACCGCGCGTCTCGGAGTGACCGCCGGGCGCCTCCCGGAATCGACCGGAACGGAGATTGCCGACATTCTGGAGCGCTTGGGCCTGCTCAGGGAAGGCAAGCCCCTGAACGCTGCCGTGGTCTCGTTTGGCATGCGCTTCTTGCCAGATTATCCGCAATGCCAGTTGCGCATGGCGCGGTTTCGAGGCGTGGACAAGACGCAGTTCCTCGATCAGAAGCAGACCGAGGGACACGCCTTTGCGCTGCTCGAGGAGGCGATGCTCTTTCTTCGTCGCCACCTTCCCGTGGCCGGTCGGGTCATCCCCGACTTGTTCGAGCGAGAAGACGAGCCGTTGTTCCCTGTCGAGGCGCTGCGAGAGGCATTGGTCAATGCTTTTTGTCATCGTGACTACACGATTGTTGGTGGCAGTGTCAGTTTGGCGGTTTTTGATGACCGCCTCGAGATATGGAGCGATGGAATGCTGCCCTTTGGTCTCAAGCCCGAGGACCTGAAAAGGGATCACCAGTCACGGCCGCGAAACCCTCTGATTGCCAAGCTGTTCTATTTGCGTGGGATCATCGAGCGCTGGGGACGGGGCACGCAAAGAATAGTGGAACTTTGCGTCAAGGCCGGCCACCCCGAGCCAGAATTCGGCGAGCAGGCTGGGAGCGTGTGGGTTCGTTTCTTGCCCAGCGGATATATTGCGCCCTATCGGGTTACTCAGGATCTGACAGAAAGGCAGAGACAGATTTTGCAAGTTGTAGCACATCATGGCCCATTGCCGCTGAGAGCAATCGTCGACCGAGTTGGGCTGGCGGCTGAAGCGAGGATCGTCAGGGAGGACCTCTATCATCTCAAGAGGTTTGGTATGGTGGTTTCCAGGGGACATGGTCGGGGCGCGGTATGGAGCATCGCCAGGGGCGATAATGGAATAAGCCAGAATTAGCCAGAATTAGCCGGTATAAGCCGGAATTAGCCGGAGGGATGGCGCCAAATAGCGCCAAATAGCGCGAAACAGCGCGAAATAACGCGAAATAGCGCGAATTGCTGCGGAATAAGGC
>JALUTE010000010.1 GCA_027058255.1 Methyloligella sp.
GAACGGCGACGGCATCGTGGATTTGGCCGTCGCGAACAGCCAGTCTGGAAATGTTTCGCTTCTCCAAAACGCGCTGGTTGCCGGAGCCCACGTCGTGACGATCTCGGCAGACCAGACGGAAGACTCTGTGGCTGATTTCGGCAGCCAAGCGATTGTCTCCACCGCTTCGATCGGCGGACGGGTCTGGAACGATGCCAACGGAAATGGCATCCGTGAAACGGGCGAAACGGGAGTCGCTGACGTGACAGTCTCCCTGTTCCACGCCGGTGCCGATGGAGTGGTGGGCGGCGGTGACGATCAACAGATTGGCAATCCGCAGACGACCGCCGCCGATGGGGCCTTCCTGTTCTCCGACGTGATGGCCGGGTCTTACTACCTCCGCTTTGAAAGTGTCCCCTCCGGCTACGTCTGGACGGCCCAGGATCAGGGCAGCGACGACGCGATCGACAGCGATGTCGACCCGACGACTGGGATCATCGGCCCCTTCGATTTTGCCGCCACGGGCGACGACTTGACCCATGACGGCGGACTCAAACCGGCCGGTGGCGAAATCCGCGGTGTGAAATGGCTCGACCTGAACAGCGACGGTGTGCGGGATGCCGGGGAGCCGGGACTGCCCGGTTGGACGATCTACATCGACCTGAACACCAACGGCCAGCACGATCCCGGGGAACCGTCCGCCGTGACGCGAGCGGACGATCCGGCAACGCAACAGGACGAAGCGGGAACCTACCGGCTGGCGGGACTGGAGGCTGGGTCGTACACGATTGCCGAGGTGCTGCAACCCGGCTGGCAACAGACATCCCCGTCCGCCGGTGGCGTGCACGTTGTGACGGTCAGCCCCGGACAAACGCAAGCGGACGTCGATTTCGGTAACAAGCCGACAGGCGTGGTGGGGTTGCCCAGCGAGGGGGGCCGATTCGAGTTGGTGCGGGGCGATGCCGACGTGCTGCTTCGCCGTGCCGGGGGCGCGACTATCACGCGCATTCCGCTGGCGGCACTCTCGTCTCTCCAGATCGACGGCTCGCCGGCCGACGATACGCTGGTGGTGGATTTCAGCGGTGGGAATCCCATTCCGTCCGGCGGGTTGACGTTCCAGGGCGGCGATCAGGCGACGAGTGATACCCTGGAACTAACGGGCGGAACCTTTACGACCGTCACGCACACCTTCACCGGGGCCGACAGCGGGACGGTCGAGTTGGACGGCTCGCAGATCACGTATGCGGGCCTGGAACCGATTGCGGATAACCTGAACGCGGCGGACCGGGTTTTCACGTACGGGTCCGGACCGGACGTTATTTCGCTGGAAGACGACGGGACCGAGGGGAACAACCAGTCGAGGATTTCGACGGCCGGCACGGGCGGGACGGTGACGTTCGTCAGTCCGACGGCGACGCTGACGGTTAACGCGGGAGCGGGACGGGATCGGGTGATCGTTCGGTCGCTGGACTCACAGTTTGCTGCGAGTCTCACGATCAACGGGCAAGACGATCGCGACACGCTGGTGGGCGGAACGTTGTCGGAGACGCTGGACGGCGGGCCGGGCGATGATCGGGTGCTCGGCCTGGGAGGCGACGACTCGCTCCTGGGCGGCGACGGGAACGATTACCTCCGCGGCTACTCCGGCAACGACACGCTCGATGGCGGGGCCGGCAATGACTCACTACTGGGGACGGATGGCAACGACCTGCTGATCGGCGGTGCTGGTGACGACACGTTGGACGGCCAGACAGATGACGACCGGCTGTATGGCGCCGGCGGGAACGACAGTCTGGTCGGCGGAGCCGGCGATGATCTCTTCGACGGCGATGTGGGCGACGACACGATCGACGGGGGAGCCGGCCTGGACAGCGCCTTTGGAAACTCGGGCAATGACGTGATCACAGGCGGCGCCGACAACGATTACCTGGACGGCCAAGGCGGATCGGATACAGTCGACGGCGGCTCAGGCGACGATACAGTCCGTGGCGGCAACTCGACCGGCAACGACTCGCTGTTCGGAAACGTCGGCAACGATCTGGTCGTGGGCAGTTTGGGCGATGATACGCTCGACGGCGGCGACGATGACGATCAACT
>JALUTE010000011.1 GCA_027058255.1 Methyloligella sp.
AGATTGCCCTGGGCATCGGTGGTCACGACCTCAAGGGCGCCGGACTGCGCGCCGCGGCTTGCCGACGAAACGATGCCCGCCGCCGACAGCGTGTTGGCCGCGCCGCCGATGGCGATCTGCCCCGCCCGCTGCGTTCTCACGCCGGTGCCGATGGCAACGGAATCGGCGAACCCCGCGCTCGCGCCCTGGCCCAGGGCCACGGCACCTTGGGCGGCTGCGGCCGCCCCCTGACCGAAAGCGGCACTGTTGACCCCGCCGGCCTGGGCGCCCTGCCCCACCGCCAGCGCGCCTGTGGCGCTCGCCTGGGCGGACATGCCCACCGCGGTCGACAGATCCCCCACGGCACGGCTCGTGGCCCCGAGTGCGGTTCCGGCAACACCCGAGGCGCTGGCGCCCTGGCCGAGGCTGGTGGCATTGCTTGCCGCCGCCTGCGCACTCTGGCCGAAGGCCGAGGCGTTGTCGCCGCCCGCCTGTGCCGCCTGCCCGACGGCCGTGGCAAGATTGCCGCTTGCCATGCTGCCGGCACCGGCTGCGGTCGAGGCCGAGCCGGTTGCCGCACTTGCCTGACCGAGGGCGGTGGCGCTGGTGCCGCCAGCGCGCGATGCCTGACCGAACGCCGTGGCATGGTCGCCGGATGCCCGCGCGTCCTGCCCCACCGCCGTGGCCAAGGCCCCCGAGGCCACGCTCGCCTGCCCCACGGCCGAGGCCTGCAGCCCCGCCGCGCCGGCACCGTCGCCGATGGCGATCGACTGGGCCCCGGAGGCGCTGGCACTAAGGCCGCACTGAAGCGCGCTCGCGCCCGAGCCGGAGGCGCAGACCTGAGCGTGCGCTTTGCCGGCCATGGCGCTCGTCGCGATGGTGCCGGCGACGGCCGCAGCGAGAAGGCGGTCGACGGCCCGCGCCCGGCTGGCCCCCGTACGATCCAACGCAAGCCCGAGAATGAGACGCCGAGCGCCGACCCGTCCCTCTTTGCACACCGTTCGGGGCGTGCGGCCGCCCCTGTCCTGCCTGTTGTTCATTGTACTCTCCGACCCGATACGCGAGACCTGAAGCGGACGCAGACGCCCATGCTTGGGTGTGCGGCCGGTGAATACAACTACAGGTTGTCGATTGCGATAAGGTTAATCGCGCGGGCCGACGCCAATGCGTGCCGCCCGGCTCCGGCGCACGAAATCCACGAAGCCCTTTGTCCAGGGGCTTTGCGCCGTGCTGCGCAGATGGGTGAAGCTCGCCATGGTGCGGCGGAGCACGATGCCGTCATGCCGGCCGTCGAGCCCCGTGCCGCGGCGTACCCGCCAGGCGAAGCGCGTCTCGGGATCGAGTCCTTCCAGGGCGGCATAGTGGAACTCATGCGCCGCGACCTGGCGGCACGCCCCCTCGTCTGCGGGCGCATCTGCCGGGGCTACCGGCCACAGCCCCTCGCCCGTCTCCTCCAGCACCACGAGTCCGCGCCCCTGGGGGCGCTCGTGCATCACCGTCTCGGCCTCGATCAGCCCCACCATCTCGCGCCGCTCCCCGCCCCAGCGGATGGCACGCGTGAGATACATGAGCCCGCCGCATTCGGCATAGATGGGCAGCCCCGCCTCGGCGCGGGCGCGAATGTCCGCCCGCAACGCCGCATTCGCCTCCAGCGCCGCCATATGGGTCTCGGGAAAGCCGCCACCGATGATGAGGCCGTCTGCCTCCGGCAGGCGCGCATCCTCGAGGGCGTTGAAGACCACGAGCTCCGCGCCCTCGCGCTCCAGAGCTGCCAGATCGTCCCGGTAGTAGAAACCGAAGGCCGAATCCCGCGCAATGGCAATGCGCACATCCGCCGCCGGGGCCGGCGGGAGCGGCTGCGGCGCGGCAACGGGCGGCGCCGAGCGCGCCATGTCGAGCACCCCGGAGAGCGTGACCCCGGCACGCACCGCCTCGCAGAGCCGTGCGATCATGGCATCCAGATGGGCCGTCTCCTCCGGCGTGGTGAGGCCGAGATGGCGCTCGCGCACCACCAGCCGCTCATCGCGCCCGATGGCCCCCAGAACCGGCACATCCGTATAGTGCTCGATGATGCGCCGGAGCTTGGCCTCCTGGCGGGCGGGGCCGACCTTGTTCAGGATCACGCCGGCGATGGCGATGGCGGGATCGAAGGCCTGATAGCCCAGGATGAGCGGCGCGACGCCCCGGGTGATGCCGCTCACATCGAGAACGAGCAATACGGGCGCCCGCAGAAGGCGGGCGAGGGCGGCATTGGAATCGCGCCCCTCCATGTCGAGGCCGTCATAGAGGCCCTTGTTCCCCTCGATGAGCGCAATGTCCCCGCCATGGGCATGGCGGCGGAACGTCTCGGTGATCTCGCTCGCGCTCTGGGTGTTGAAATCGAGATTGTAGCAGGCGCGCCCTGCCGCCCGACCGAGCCACATGGGATCGATATAGTCCGGCCCCTTCTTGAAGGGGCGCACATCAAGCCCGCGCTCACGCAGCGCCGCGGCCAGGCCGACCGAGACCGTCGTCTTGCCGGAGGACTTGTGTGTCGCCGAGAGATAGAGATGGGGCACGTTGCCACCCTATGCCGCCTGGGAAACGCCGCTCTCGATGAAGCCATGGACCGGAATCGGGTTGACCTTGACCGAGACCACGCTGCCTCCGGCGTCTCCCCCCAACGCGTTTCTGGCCCGACACCTCTCTGCCCGACACCTCTCTGCCCGACACGTCTGCGACGGCCTCCCATAGGCAGGGGCGCGCATATGCGGGGCCAATCGCCCTTGGGCGGCTGGCTGCAGCGTCAGGCGGCGAGAGCCAGCCGTGTCCGATCGCGCTCCCGCCAAAGCCTGGCGCCGAGCGCCTCGGCCTCCTCCAGCGTCTCCGCCCGGCCGAGCGCCTTCAAGGCGATGGCGAGCGTGCCCGTGATGGTCGCCTCTGCATAGGCGTCCGCCCGCTCGCCCCGCCACACGGCCACGAGATCGCCGATGCGCATCGCCTCGTCCGGCGCCTTGCGCGGCTCGGGCAGGAGCGGCGGCCAACGCTCGACGGCCGTCTCGCCGCTGCGCACCGTGCGCACCTCGCAGGGCTTGTTGGGCCGGCGCTCCACCTCGCCGCCCTCGCCGCGAAACACGGCGAGCCTCTGCTCGCCGAGCGCGAGGGCCGCGCCCTGGTGAATCGCCATGTAGCTCGGATGGAATATGCCCTGGATCATGCAGGTGGCGCCAGCGGGATTGAGCATGCGGGCGAAGGTGTGCACCGGCGAGCGCAGGCCGAGCACGGGCCTGAGCTCGATCATGGCCTTCAGCCGCGGCTCGAGCACCTCCAGCGGCACATAGGCGAAGCAGTGGGCCGCCATGTGCGCCGCCGCCTCGTCCATGTCGCGTGCCACGGGCAGGCCCAGCGCCTCCAGGGTCCCGCGCGTGTAGAGGCGCCCCGGCGTGTGCCCTTCCGTGCCATGCATGAACACACGGATGCCGCTTTGCGACAGGGTCAGGGCGGCGAGAAGATACCAGGGAAGCTGCCTGCGCTTGCCCGCATAGGACGACCAGTCGAGATCGACCGGCGGCATGGCGGCGGGCACCGTGATCCGGTCGCGCGCCGCCAGGGTGAAGCCCGCGATCTCCTCGGGGCTTTCCTCCTTCACGCGCAGCAGCATGAGAAAGGCGCCGAGCTGCTCCGGCCGCACCTCGCCCTCGAGGATGAGGCGCATGGCCTCGCGCGCTTCGTCCAGCGTCAGGGACCGCGTCAGCGTCTTGCCGCGCCCGAGGATAGCGACGAACTTGGCAAAGGGATGCGTCTCGATCATCATCGCCTGCTCACCGGGTCGCTTCCCCGGGCCATTGCGCTACGCCTTCGCCTTCATGTGCGGGTCCACATCGGCGTCGGCCAGGCTCTCGGGCAGGAACCGCAGCACGCGCAGGCCCAGAAGCGTGATCGCCATGGCGAGCGCCAGCCCGCCAATGCCGAGACCGATCTCCGGCAGGCTGGGCACATAGGGGTGCACCACCCCGTCGAAGAAGGAGGAGGAGACCTCCTTGCCGGGGAAGAGGACGAGCGGATAGGCCTGCCCGCCGATGATGATGCCGTAAATCTGCGCAAAGCCGCCGATGATGACCAGGATGGACGCAAGCGCAATGCCGAACCGGGTCTTGCCTGTCGCCGGCCAGTAGACGAGCGCGATGGGCACCAGCCCGCCGAGGAACACCTGCACGATCCAGAAGAGCTGGGTGTAGATGCCCCCCTCGAACAGGATGAAGCGCTCGACGCCCCCATGCTCGGCCGCATAGAGATTGGTCAGATGCCGCACGGCGGTGAAATAGAGCACCACGGCGGCGAAGATGCCGAGCAGGCGGCCAAGGCGTTCGAGCAGGGCCTGCCCCAGGGGCCGCCCGGTCGCCCCATAGACCGCCATCAGCACGAGGAGAAAGATGGCAAGCCCGAAGGAGAGCGACATGGCGATGAAGAGTGGCGCCATGACAGCGGCGTCATAGGCCTGGCGCGCGACCAGCCAGCCGAAGATGGAGCCCGTGCCGGTTGTGAGAATGAGCCGCCAGATGAAGGCGAACCAGCCGACCGCCGGTGTCAGGCGCGTGATCGGCCCGCGCGACATCTGCACCAGGAGATAGGCGGCGACGATCACCATGAAGCCGGTGTAGAGGAAGATGTTCCAGGCGAAGATGGACTTGAAGTTGTAGGTCGTCATGGCGACGATCAGCCGCTCGGGCCGGCCGAGATCGAGCACCAGAACGGCGAGACCCGCCACCAGGAGCGCAATGGCCAGAAGCCCCGAGAGCCGCGCCATGGGCTTGTAGGCCGTGCGCCCGAACACGGAGCCGACCGAGGCCACATTGAGCGCGCCCGACGCCGCCACGATCAGGAACACGGCGAAGACATGCGGCGTGCCCCAGACGATCTGGTTGGTCATGCCGGTGACCACATGGCCATTGTGCTCCATGTACCATGCGGAACCGAGCCCGACGAGCACCAGCGCGCCGAAAAAGGCGAGCGCGGCATAGAAGCCAAAGCTGTCGCCCAGCTCACGATAGTGAGTGCGCATTGCCGCCACCTGTCCCTCCTCAAATGTTCCTGTAACGCACGCCCGGGTCCGTGCCGAGATCGCCGCGCACCTGAACCGTCGGATAGGCCTTGACGCGCTTGGCGATCTCGCTCGCCGGATCGTTCAGATCGCCGAAGAGCAGCGCGCCCCCCCCCTTGTCGGCGCACGCCTCCACGCATGCCGGCTCGCGGTCCGCGTCGACCCGGTGGACGCAGAAGGTGCAGGATTCGACCGTCCCCTTGCCCCGCGGGGCCCAGGGCTTTTGATCCTCCAGCGCCTCGTGGATGAAGGAGCGCGCCGCATAGGGGCAGGCCATCATGCAGTAGCGGCAGCCGATGCAGATATGCTTGTCCACCAGCACGATGCCGTCGGCCCGCCGGAAGGAGGCGCCGGTCGGGCACACATCCACACAGGGCGGATACTTGCAGTGCTGACACATGAACGGCATCTCGACCACCGTGCCGAATTTCGGATCGCGAACCGTGAGCTTGCGGATCCACTGCGCATCGGTGCGCGGGCGCACCGGATCGGCCCAGCCGTTTTCGCTCTTGCAGGCCTCCACGCAGGCCGTGCAGCCATTTGCACACTTGCTTGCGTCCACCAGAAGGCCCCAGCGAACCTTCGCGGTCACCGGCGCCTCCGGCGGCTTGGCGGCGGCACGCTCGGCCCCGGCGAAGGTGTAGAGCGTGACGCCGGGCGCCAGGGTGGTCACCGCCAGCGCCGCCGCTCCCTTGAGGAAGGCGCGCCGTGCCTCGTCCGCGCCCTGGGGCGCCGGCGCCTCGCCCGCCATCGCGTCGTCATGCGTGTGGCGCGTCTCGCGCGCCCCTTTTCCATCTCCCGAGGACGCCGTCATTTTTCGCTTTCCCTCAGATAGCTCTCGAGTGCCGCCACGCTGCTACGGATCGCCTCACCGCGCATCGCCCGGGCGCCGGGCTCGGGACGCGAGGCGTGGCATTCGAAGCAGTCGATCTTCACGGCCGCATAGTCGTGACAGCTCCGGCAGAAATGCTTGGGATCCTTGGCGGTGACCGGCTTGCCGTCCACGCCCTTGACCACATGGCAGGCAATGCACTCCTTGAGGCTGAACTTCGGCGTGCGGATGCCCTGATGCACCGTCTCGTCGCGCTTGTGGGTAAGCGCCAGCATGTGGTTGCGCCGCATCCAGTCGGTGGGCGCCACGCATTTGTCGCCCTTGCCCTTGGGCGGTTGCGGCACGGGCGTGCGCCCTGCAAGGCGCAGCATGACATCGCCGGCACCCGCCTTTCCGATCGCCGCCTCCGCGCGCCCCTGGCCCGCCCATGCCGGGGCACCGCCCGCCACAGCGGCCCCACCGGCCCACACCAGCAGAGCAAGAACAGCCGCGCCCAGTTTCGTCAGCCGATCCGGCATTCGCATGTCGCAATCACTCCTCAAGCCCCAATTGGGAGCCCCATCTGGATGTCGCCGCCGGGGCCCATCCCAAGCCTCCATGACGGCCCATAGAGCGCCTCTCTTCGCTCTCGCCCCGACCATCCTCGGCCGACGCCCTCGCCGGGCGCCTCCTCCTCTCCATCGCAGACACCGCTCCACCGCGCCTTTCCGGTCGGCGATCACCCCCGTCGCACGCAAGGCCCGTCATGGCCTCGCCCTGTGCGCCGTCACGGCGCCAATCTCGCCCCACATGCGCCTGCGCCCCCTTCATCGAGAGCGCCAGGGCCCTGCCGCCCCCGCCGGCCAGGCGCCGCCAGCGGCGCAGAGCCGTTCCGCCTACTCCCCGAGGCCCATCTGGATATAGCCCGTGGGGCACACATCCATGCAGATGTGGCAGCCGATGCAGCGCGTGTAGTCGGTGTAGACATAGCGGCCGACCGCCCGCTCGCCCTTGGGCACCCGATGCACCGCGTCCTGCGGGCAGAAGATCACGCAATTGTCGCACTCGAAGCACATGCCGCAGCTCATGCAGCGCTTGCCCTCGGCGATGGCGTCCTCTTCCGTGAAGCCCTTGAGGCGCTCCTGGAAGTTGCCCAGCACCTCCTCTGCCGTGATGTGGATCTCCTCGCGCTTGTGCCGCTCCTCGAAGGGGAAATGGCCCTTGAAGAGCTCATCGTGCGGGATGATCTGGCTCTCCGAGCGGTCCTCGTAATTGTGGATCGCGAAGCGCTCGCTCGACGTGCCGCGCTTCTGGGTGTGATCATAGGGCTCGGGATCGAGATTGCGCCGGTGCAGCTCCTCGAGCAGGTTGAAATGGTGCACATCGACCTTCGGGCGCTTGTCCACCGGCTCGCCGGCGAGGAAGTGGTCGATGGTCTCGGCAGCGATGCGGCCATGACCGATGGCGGTGGTCAAGAGGTGCGGGCGGATGATGTCGCCGCCAGCGAAATGCTTCTCCTTGTTCTTGACCTTGTAGCCCGGCTCGATGCCGATGAAGCCATTGCCGGAGTCGAGATCCTCGAGCCCCTCGAAATCCCCCATCTGGCCGATGGCCGAGATGATCATATCGCATTCGAGCTCGAACTCGGTCCCCTCCTTCGGGATGGGCTTCATGCCGTCCATGGTGCACTCGCACATCTTCAGCGCGCGCACGCGGCCCTGATCGTCGGTGAGCACCTCGAGCGGCATCACACCGCCGCGGATCTCGACGCCCTCGCGCAGCGCATCCTCGCGCTCGCGCTCGGCCGCGGTCATCTCCTCGACGGGGAAGAGCGAGGTCAGCACCGAGGTCACGCCCTCCCGGCGGATGGCGCCGGCCACGTCATGCGCCGTGTAGCCGAAGGTCTGCGGCTCGGCATGATCCTTGGGATGCACGGTCTCGATATGGCCGATGCGGCGCGCCACCGAGGCGACGTCGATCGAGGTGTCGCCGCCGCCGACCACGACGATGCGCTTGGCGGTCGAGAACACCCATCCCTGGTTGAACGCATCCAGGAACTCGACGCCGGTCAGGCAGTTCTCCGCCCCCCAGCCGGGAACGGGAAGGCCGCGCCCCTTCTGCGCGCCGATGGCCCAGAAGATGGCGTCGAAATGCTTCTCCAGCTCCTCGATGGAGACATCGCGCCCCACCCGCGTATTGGTGCGCACCTCGACGCCCATGGCGAGAATGCGGTCGATCTCCGCATCCAGCTTCTCGCGCGGCGTCCGGTAGCCCGGAATGCCGTAGCGCATCATGCCGCCGAGCTTCTCGTGCTCGTCGAAAATCGCCACCGCATGGCCTTCGCGGCGCAGGAAATAGGCGGCAGACAGGCCCGCGGGACCGCCGCCGATCACCGCCACCTTCTTGCCCGTGAAGGCGCCGGCCTCCGGCAGCCTGGTCTTGTTCTCGATCGCCCAGTCGCCGACATACTGCTCGACCGCGTTGATGCCGACGAAATCGTCGACCTCGTTGCGGTTGCACCCATCCTCGCACGGAGCCGGGCACACGCGCCCCATGGCCGAGGGAAACGGATTGGCCTCGACCATGCGCTGGAAGGCATATTCCTGCCAGGTCATGCCTTCGACGGGCGGCTGATCCATGCCGCGAGCGATGGCCAGCCAGCCGCGAATCTCGTGCCCCGAGGGGCAGCTTCCCTGGCAGGGCGGCGTACGGTGGACATAGGTCGGGCACTTGTAGGAATGGTCCGCCTGGAAGATCTTCTCGGTCAGATCGTCCCAGCCGGTCCACATGCTGTCCCCCTCGGAGAACTTCCGAAAGGTGTGCTTGGTCGGATCGGTGCGCTCGTTCATCTCAACTCCTCCTCGGGCGATCCCATCATCATCGGGCGCCCGGCTTTCCGGTTCTCACTCGCCCGCTCTTGCGTCACTCCTGGCGTCAACGCATCGCCTGCGCGGTCCTCACTCCTCGTCCTCGTCATCGTCGTCGGCGCCGTCCCTCGCGCCTTCGAGAATGATCGCATTGCTCACCATCTGATGAACGCTCACGATCGAATCCATGGCGAAGCCGTATTCGGGCATGACCTTGGCGAACTGGGTCTTGCAGATGGCGCAGATGGCCGCCATGTGGGTCACCCCATGCTCCTTGGCGACCTCCTGGAGCGCGCGCATGCGCGGCTGTGCGCCCTTCTTGCGCAACTCCATGATCTCGTCGGTCAAGAGCCCGCCGCCACCGCCACAGCAGAACGTGCTCTCGCGGATCGTATCCTCGGGCATGTCGTAGAAGTGGTTGCACACCGCCCTGAGAATGGCGCGCGGGATCTCGAACTGACCGCCCGGCTTGTCGCCCATGCGCGAGGCCCGGGCGATGTTGCAACTGTCGTGGAAGGTCAGGCGGATGTGATCGTTCTTCGACTTGTCGAACTTCAGCACGCCCCTCTGAATGAGGTCGTAGGTGTATTCGCAGATGTGCTGCGGGATGGGGTAGCGCTGGTCGAGGAAATCGAAGGGACCTGCAAGGGTGTTCAGGAAGCTGTAGGCCACCCGCCAGGCATGGCCGCACTCGCCGAAGATGATGCGCTTGACCCCGAGATCCTCCGCCGCCTTGCGGATGCGCAGCGAGACCTTGCGCATGTTCTCATAGGAGCCGATGAACATGCCGAAATTGGCGGCCTCGGAGGCATAGGAGCTGATGGTCCAGCTCGCACCGGCGGCGTGGAACACCTTGGCATAGCCCAGGAGGCCGTCGATATGCGGCTCGGCGAAGAAGTCCGCGCTGGGCGTCACCAGAAGGATCTCGGCGCCCTTCTGGTCAAGGGGCAGCTTGATCTCGAGGCCCGTATCGTCCTCCAGGTCCTCCTCCAGATCCTCCAGCGTGGCGGCCAGCGCCGGCTTCTGAAGGCCGAGATTGTTCCCGATGGTGTGAACCTTGCCGATGATCTCGTTGCAGTATTTCTGCCCCTTGCCGATCTCGTCCATGATCTCGCGGGCCGCCATGGACACCTCGGCGGTGTCGATGCCATAGGGACAGAAGACCGAGCAGCGCCGGCACTGGGAGCACTGGTGGAAATAGGCGTACCAGTCGTCGAGCACCTCCTCGGTCAGATCCTCCGCGCCCACCAGCCACGGCATGTACTTGCCCGCGAAGGTGTAGTGGCGCCGATAGACCTTGCGCAGCAGGTCCTGGCGCGCGACGGGCATGTTCTTCGGGTCGCCCGTGCCGAGGAAATAGTGGCACTTGTCGGTGCAGGCCCCGCATTTCACGCAGGCATCCAGATAGACCCGGAAGCCCCGATATTTGTCGCGCAGCTCGCCGATCATGGCGATGGCGCGCTCTTTCCAGTCGGGCACGAGCTCGCCCGGAAAGCCGAGGCTCTCCTGGAACTCCGGCGCGGCCTCATAGGGCTTGCTGTCCTCCATGACACCGGGCTGGAGCTCGGGTATCTCCAGCGGATCGAGGAAATCCTCCGCGCTCAGCTCTGTGCTCTCGCCGCCCATGTCCTTGTCGCGCTCACTCACCGATCTTCTCCCCGGATCCGTTCTTGCCGCACGCCTTTGTCCTCAACCTTCACCCTGCTCCAGCCGCGCCGCCCAGTCCGCCAGGTGCCGGCGCTCGCGCGGATTGTCCACCTGATTGCGGGACGGGCTGAAGAACAGCCCCGGCACATGCAGAAGCTTGGAGAAGGGAAAGATGATCATCAGAAGGGCCACGAGGCCGAGATGCACGAGCAGAACCGGGTCCGCCGGCAGGGGCTGCCAGTCGAAGCGCAGGAGACCGAGAAAGAACGCCTTCAGCGCCACGATATCCGTGCGGACGAAATATTTCATCACCAGCCCGCTCGCACCGATGGCGATGAGAAGCAGCAGCATCAGATGATCGGAAGGCGCGCTGATATAGCGGATCCGCGGCACCAGGATCCGCCGCGCCCACAGCCCCACAAGCCCCGCGACCATGGCGAAGCCCGCATAGACCCCGATCGGCTGGATGAGGGCGACCACCGTCCACACCGGCTCGATGAAATAGCGCAGATGGCGCACGAGCACGACCAGCAGCGCCGCGTGGAAAAGCCAGCCGAACACCCAGATCCACTTGTTGGCCTTGAAGAGGCTCTCGAACAGAACCACCTCGCGCAGCAGGCGAAGGACGACGCCGCCCTTCGTGACCGGGGCGGGCGTCGTCGGGATCTTGAGAGGGGCCGGCGTGGTGGCGTATTGCCAGATCCGGAACCCGAGCCCGAACACCAGGACCGCCGCGGCGCCGTAGAACAGCAGAGCGTAGATCGTGGTCAGCACATACGCCTCCCTTTGCCCGGCCTCACGAGCGAGGCCAGGTCACCAGCGAACATTCCGGGCAAGAACGGGGTGCGCGGTTCAGACGCAGCCCGTCGGCTTGGGCAGGCCGGCGATCTTACAGGCCTGCTTGGCCGGCCCGTAGGGGAAGAGCTCATAGAGATATTTGTTGCTGCCCTTCTCCTTGCCGAACTTCTTCTTCATGGCTTTCACCAGAACGCGAATGGCCGGGGCGATCTGATACTCCTCGTAATACTCGCGCAGGAAGTTCACGACCTCCCAGTGCTCGGGAGTCATCTCGATCTTCTCGTCCTTCGCGATCAGCTCGGCCAGCTCCGGATTCCACTGGCTGATGTCCGTGAGGTAACCCTCTTCGTCATGCTCGTAGGTGGTGCCATTCAGTTCATACGCAGCCATGATATCCTCTCCGTCACTCCGTCAAAGTTGCAATTGGCAGCCCCGTCATTCGCCATGCGGGACCACGACCGGGGCCACCATAAGGGGCCGCAAGTGAGGCCGACTCCGGGGCTCGCGCCCCGCCGGGCCTGCGCGCCTGCGCCGGTTAAAGCCAGGCATTCGTCCTGTCATGCTCGGCGGCCAGATCGACAAAGCCGCCATAGTCGACGAGCTTGATGCCCGCGATCAGGTCATCCTCGCCCATGCCCCGCGCCGCCAGATCCGGCCCCAGAACGTAGAGCGTGCAATCCTTGGCCGCCTTCTCCACGATCTCGGCGAAGGCGCTTCCCTTGCGCGCCGCGACCACGGCATCCTCGATCATCAGCACGGCGTCGCCGGCTTTGACATGATTGAGGCAGCTGATGAAGCTCGAGCGCTCGAAAGGCGACTTGTTCACCGTGTGCAAAGTGGACATGTCCCAGACCCTCTCCTCAGAAACTCAGGATGACGTCCTGATCGGCCATGATGTCGATCATCTCGGCGCGGCTGACGATCCGGATCGACGGCTTCTCCGCCCAGTCGTCGTCCTCGTCCTCATAGGTGATCTGCATCAGGTCGTCGGGCGTCAACCCGCGCTCCTCGAGCGACTCCTTCTCCACATAGAGCTTGGTGACCTCATAGTCCCCGAGCGCCCTGTAGGTCGGCGAGAAGTTCTTCATGCCGATGCCGGTGGTGTCCTGCCCGTCCACGAGCTGGTACACGCCATCATCGAGAAAGGCGAGGCTCACATCCTGCTCGAAGGCCGCTCCGATCAGCACCACCTCGAGGGATTCGAGCGCGTAGATCGTCCCGTAAGGCGCCTTGCGGTTCACGTAGAGGAACTTCTTCGTGACGTCCGGCACGTCCGGCATTTCGTCCATGGCCATGGGTCCCGCCCTCCCGTCAATCGCCGAACACCACGAGGCGATCGGCAACGATGCCGGCCTCGATGAGCTGCCCGAGCCCGGAGATCCGGAAGCCGGGCGCGATATTGTTGGCGTCCTTGCCCTGACGCTTGGCCTCGTTCTCGTCGAGAATGCCGCGCCGCTGGGCGGCCGCGATGCAGACCACCAGATCCAGCTTGTGCTCCTCGGCGAGCTTGGTCCAGCGCTCCTGGATGTTGCGCTCGTCCTGCGGCGGCACCGTCAGGCGCGTGCCATTGTTCACCCCGTCATGGTAGAAGAACACGCGAAAGATCTCGTGCCCCTTCTCCAGAGCCGCCTTGGTGAACTGGTAGGCCGTGTCCGAGGCCTGATGCGTATAGGGTCCTTCGTCGACCACGATTCCGAACTTCAACTTTCGCCCCCCTCGGCTTGCTCAGACGATCATCTCAGCTTCGTATCCATCTCGACCATTTCAACGCCACACCGACCGCCGTGACACCGACCGCCATGTCAGGCGCATGGTGCCTCCACCTCGCGCACAGCGCATCGGTGCGCCATCCTGTCGGCCGCGGCGTGCTCAGTCGCCACCCGTCGGCGCCCTCGGCAACGCTCCGCGCTCGCCCGCCCCCGCATGCCGCCGTCACACCGGCCCGAGCGGACACGCGACCCATGACGACATGTGGCGCGCGATGGAAGGGCGGCCCCGCGGGCCGCGCGCGGGGCCATCCGATCCGTCATTCTAGAAGTGGATATGCGTCGACATGTTCATGGTGTGCCGCGCACCCACCCAGGTGTCCAGATGGTGCTTGGTGAACGCCAGACCGGTGAGCTCGAAAAAGCGCGGCCAGCCAATGCGCTCGATCCATTCGCCCATGCGCTCCCAATCCTTCGCATTCTCCTTGTAGGCATAGAGGATCTTGCGAACGACCTCGGCCACCTCGGGCCAGCGCGGCGGATTGTTCGGGAGATTGGCGACCACCAGCTTGTGGAAGGTCGGGCGCGAGCGGGCGTTCGAGTGCTTGCCGCCGACCCAGATGGCGATCTTGGTCGATTCGAGACCGTTGATCTGCATGGGCGGGCAGGGCGGATAGCAGGCGCCGCAGCACACGCATTTCTTCTCGTCCACCTCCAGCGAGGGCTTGCCGTCCACCATGGCCGGGCGAATGGCCGCAACCGGACAACGGGCGACCACCGCGGGCCGCTCGCAGACATTGGCGACCTGATCGTGATTGATCTTCGGCGGCTTGGTGTACTGGACATTGATGGCGATATCGCCCTGGCCGCCGCAATTGATCTGGCAGCAGGAGGTGGTGATGCGCACCCGGTTCGGCATCTCCTCCTTGATGAACTCCTCATACATCATGTCCATCAGGCTCTTCACCACGCCCGAGGCATCGGTCCCCGGAATGTCGCAGTGCAGCCAACCCTGGGTATGGGAGATCATCGAGACCGAGTTGCCGGTGCCGCCGACGGGGAAACCCTCCGCCTGCAGCTTGTCGATCAGCGGCTCGACCTTGTCGTAGGAGCTGACCATGAACTCGATGTTGGACCGGGTCGTGAAGCGCACATGCCCCTCGGCGAACTCGTCGGCGATGTCGCACAGCTTGCGGATGGTGTAGACGTCCATCTGCCGCTGCGTGCCGGCGCGGACCGTCCAGACCTCATCGCCGTTCTTGGCGACGTGATGCAGGACGCCGGGGCGCGGACGATCATGCCAATCCCAATTGCCGTAATTCTTCTTCAGCACGGGATGCATGTACTGCATCGGATCGGGAACCCCGACCTCGTCCGGCGTTCGCGGCTGCGTGTTCTCACTCATGAGAGACAAGACCTCCCTAAATTCACCTCACCGCCGCCCACCCTGCAAGACATGAGGGGCGGGCGGTCCGCCTGCGGCCGGATCCGGGGCGCCCGGTGCGCCGCCGCGGCCGCAGGCATGTCCAGTTCCCTATTCGGCAGCGACTGCCGCGTCCGACTTCTTGCCGTGCTTGGCGAAATATTTCTCCGCCTCCTCGGTGAAGTCGTCCGTGCGCACATAGCAGGACGTGCGCGGGTGCTTGACCATGTTGGGATCGGGATCGATGCCCACGGCCTCCAGGAAGGCCGGCAGGCCGATCCGGTCGATGGTCTCGCCGACGCGCTCATGCTCGAGGGCATTCTCGGCGAAGAAGTCGATGATCTCGCCGCCGAACTCGACGAGCTTCTCGAAGTCCTCGTCGGTCTCCAGCTTCATGAACGGCACGACCACGGTGCCCATCAGGTCGCCGACCTTCAGCGCGCGCTTGCCGCCGATGAGGATCGCCACACCCTTGTCGTCGCCCGGAGAGAGCGCCTTGGTGAGCACGTTCAGACAGTGCATGCAGCGCACGCAGGACTTGTTGTCCACCTCGAGCGTGTCGTCGTCATTGAGGCTGAGCGCCCGGGTCGGGCACATGTTGATCACGTGATCGATGAAATATTTGCGGCCCATGTCCGCCACATATTTCTTGATCTCGTCCTGGTTGACCTTCATCTCGTCGCGCCAGGTGCCGATGACCGCAAAGTCGGCCCGGTGGATGGCGTTGACGCAGTCGTTCGGACAGCCCGAGAACTTGAACTTGAACTTGTAGGGCAGGGCCGGGCGGTGCATCTCGTCGAGATATTCGTTGATCATGCTGCGCAGCGCCCGCGCCTCGTCATAGCAGCTCATCTCGCAGCGCGCATGGCCGACGCAGCTCATGGAGGTGCGCAGGGCCGGGCCGGCGCCGCCGAGGTCGAAACCGATCTCGTTGAGCTCGTCGAAGGCCTTCTGGGTGTTCTCGGTGGTGCAGCCCTGGAACATGATGTCGCCGGACTGGCCATGGAAGGCGATGAGGCCGGAGCCGTGGCGCTCCCAGATGTCGCAGAGCTTGCGCAACACCTCGGTCGAGTAGTGGTAGCCGGCCGGCGGCTGCACGCGCAGGGTGTGGAACTCCTTCGACTCCGGGAACTTGTCGGCCACCTCGGAGAAGCGCGGGATGATGCCGCCGCCATAGCCGAACACCGAGACCGTGCCGCCCTTCCAGAAGCCGAGGCGCTCCTCATAGGAGTGCTCGAGCTGGCCGAGCAGGTCGTTCATCATCGGGGCATATTGCTTGCCTTCCGAATCCCTCAGCCGCTTGAGGCCGGTCACGAAGCTCGGCCACGGGCCGGACTCGAGTTCGTCGAGGAGAGGTGTTGCGTGTTTTCCCATTCCATTTCCCTCAGCTTTGACGTCATTGGGCCCACCACTGGCCGGCTGGCTTGCATCCCTGGTCGAGAGACCAGTGATGAAACCGGGCCATGACAATTGCCCGCCTGCGCCGCGGATCGTATCGTCCATGCTTCTCTCCTCCCCTTTCCTGGCTGGCGTGGAAAGAGCCGGCTTGGCCCCTTCCCTGTTATCGCTCGGGTCGGCTGTGCCGCCCTCGTTCTCCGGGGCGGTCGCACACTCTCACATCGGTCGTGTCACTTCCTTGACGTCGGTCGTGTCATGTCGTCAGTCGTGCCACTGGGTCGGCTGCGCCACCGGGTCGGCTGTATCACCGGATCGGCTGTGTCACCCCACCGAGCCCCGCTCGCCTCGACCGATCCCTCGCATTTTTTGGCACGCGTTCCGGCACTTGCAATCCGTGCCGCACCTGGCATTCCATGCTCGGGCAATCGCAGCGACGGGCGTTCAGTGTAGCGTGTCATGGCCTCGGCGAAAACCGCCTCGCGCCGCGACGCGCCGTCCCACACCGCTCTGGCATATTATTATATCAATGAAGTTGAATGTTCAAATATAATATTCTAAGCAGGGTGGGGATTTTCGTCGGAATGTTGCGCGTGACGCCATGGGGCCACACCGCCACAAAATATCGTTCAGAATCAAGCGGTTGTAGAGAATGCGAGCCGCCAGGGAGCCCCTCGGTCACAGGCGCGGGCGAGACGAAATGACACGCTGGGGGCGCGATTGCGCGCTGACGCGGCGGACAAAATGAGCGATTCTCCCATGCGGTGCCGGCAAGCGACCGGGGGTGCCGGAGATCGCGGGCACGCGGCGTCGAGGGGCGGCCCGTCGGCGCTAGCAGGGGCAGCGCCCCCACATTGGGGCCCCCACATCGGGCTCCCCACATAGGGTTGGAGGGTTGAGGGTATGACCATCACCAATGAGCGCAGGCAAGACGACGCGCGCCCGGCCTTGTGTCCCGAAAAGGGCCCCTTCGCCCTTGCAGACGATAGCGCCTATCGCGCGTGGCGCGCGCAAAAGCTTGCCGGCTATCCGACCGAGGTCGACGAGCTGGTCGTGGAGATTGCCGATCTTGCCGCGCCGACGCCTGCCGAGCAGGCGGCCATTCGCGAGCGCCTGGCACGCGCCAACATGGCGGTCTACGCAAGCGGCGGCGCCGCGCGCGACGAGCGGGAGGCGCGCCGAGCCATCCGCGCCTTTGCCGCCGTCTTCGGCCTTGCGACCTATGAGGCGCACCGCTCGGCGGCGGAGGATGGCATCGTTGCCCTCGAGGTGGCCGACGATCCGCCCCGCGGCGGCTACATCCCCTATACGGACCGGCCGATCGCCTGGCATACGGATGGCTATTACAATTACACCAGCCCCGCGCGCTCCATCTCGGCCATGCTGCTGCACTGCGTGCGCCCCGCCCCGAGCGGCGGAGAGAACGCCCTGCTCGACCACGAGATCGCCTATATCCGTCTGCGCGACGAGGACCCGCGCTTCATCGCCGCCCTCATGCACCCGCAAGCCATGACCATTCCGGAGAACCGCGAGCCCGGCGGGCGCATGCGCCCGGCCAATGCCGGCCCGGTGTTCTATCTGCGACCAGAGGCGGCCGAAGGGGGCGAGGGTGCGCTGGTCATGCGCTACACGGCGCGCAAGCGCAACATCGTCTGGCGCGCAGACGAGACGACCCGTGCGGCCGTGGCGGCGCTGGGGCGGATCCTGGCCGAGGACCCGCTCGTGCTCACCCATCGTCTCGGCCCGGGCGAGGGCGTGATCTGCAACAATGTGCTGCACACCCGCACCCGCTTCGAGACGGCCGCGCCGGGCCATGCGGGCCGGCTTCTCTATCGCGCGCGCTTTTTCGAGCGCATCGCCGCCTGAGACGGACAAGAGCAGGACAGCAAGAACAGGAAGGACAGGAAGGACACCATGGCACGCATCAGCGAGCTGATGATCCAGAACCAGGACATCAAGAGCTTCGCCCAGCTCGTCGAGGCCGTGAAGGTCATCGCCCGCTCGGGCGAGCGCTTTCTCGAGTTCGACGTCAAGCCCGATTACCCGGACACGCCGCGAGGCTGGGAGATGAAACTGGAGGCCGCCTTCTACTGGGCGGACCTCGATGCGCCGGCTGCGGCCAGCCGCCCGGCCGGTGCGGCCAAGCGCGGACCGGACGCCCAGGCGAGCCCCGAGCGGCCCGCCGGCGGGGCCGGCTCCGAGACGCCGGAGGAGGACGAGGCATGAGCGCCGAGGGCGGTGAGCGGTCCATGCTTGCACAGCTTGCGGCACCCTATGGCCGGGAGATCCGGCTGGAGGATGTCCGCTTCGAGAGCGGCATGCGCCTCATGAAGATCACGATCCGGGAGGGCAAGCGGATCACCATCATCGACATCGACGCCGCGACGGCGCGCCAGTGGGCCGACACCATGAGCGCCTGGGCGCGCGACGTCGAGGAGGGGACCGAAGGCGCATGATCGCGCGGCGCCCATCTGCCAAGGGCGCGCGGGCCGCCGGAAGCACACGAGCAGGCGCCATCGCCGGCCGTGGCATCGGCGCGCCGAGACCATAGCCGCGCAAGGAGACAGACGATGGAGCATCTGCCCATCTTTTTCGACGTCAAGGACAGGGTCGTGATCGTGATCGGCGGCGAGACGGTCGCGGCCCGCAAGGCGGAGATGGCGCTTCGGGCCGGCGGCCCGGGCATGGTGCGTGA
>JALUTE010000012.1 GCA_027058255.1 Methyloligella sp.
CGGCGCGAAGGCCTCGCGCGCGCTCATCATCATTCGCAGAACCTGCCCCAAGGGCGTCAAGGTGTAGCGCGCCAGCCACTCGGCGAAACGCATGGAGACTGCGGGCAGGCGCGGAACATCGAGCCGGGCGATCACGGGGCGCAGACGCTCGTCCGCGATCAGTTTTCGCCCCGGCTCCTCCACCGGCTGGTCCCAGACCACCGCGAGACGTTCGCTTCGCCCGAAGGGCACCAGAACGAAGGTGCCCGGCGGGGCGTCCATGTCCGAAGGCAGGCGATAGTCGAAGGTCGCATCGCACTGAACGGGCACGAGAACGGGAATGCGCCGGCCCGGCTCCGGCACTGCGCCCCGCCCCCTCTCCGCGTCGTATGACAGAAGATCGTCCATGCGCCCGTCTTTCCGGCTCTCCGGCCCCCGCCGCCAAGACCCGCTCTCGCACCGCTGCGGCGGTTTGCTCGCCCGAACGAATCGCCATTACCAGTCTACAGTGCCGATGCGGCCGGCCGAAGGCGCCGCCAGGATGGAAGCTTGCGCAGCCGCGGCACCAGGGCAATCGCTCGAAAGATGTCAGCATACGCATGAACTCCCGAGGCGCATCGCGTGCACGCACTGATAGCGCAATCGCTGCTCTCCTTCACGTCATCACCCGGCTCGACCGGGTGATCCAGGGCGGCAGGCTCGGAGGTTGGAGCCCTGGATCGCCGGGTCTGGTCCCCGGGTCAAGCCCGAGGACGGCGATGACGAAAAGAGAGGCGATTTGGGGCTTCGAGCGATTGCCCTGGCCGCGGCACCCCTAGCGCTTGACAAGCTCCCGGCGGCCGGGAACCATCGGAAGCGTTTACACGCCAATCTCGGACAGGATACGTCCATGCCCCCGCCAACGCCGTCCCAGGCCCCGCCCGCGGCGCCGGATATCGACCGGGCCTCCGGCCTCGGCCGGTGCGACACATGCATCATCCGGCACAAGGGAATCTGCAATGCCCTGACCCGCAAGGAGCTGGAGGAGCTGAGCCGCATCGCCCATCGGCGCAGCTTCCAGGCCGGGCAGCGGATTCTTTCGAGCGAGGAAGGGCTGCACGCCTTCGCGGCGATCTATTCCGGGGTCGTCAAGCTCACCAAGATCCTGATCGACGGCCGCCAGCAGATTGTCGGCCTCCTCTTCCCGCCCGATTGCCTCGGCCGCTCGCAGGGCGCGACCAACGCCTATTTCGCCGAGGCCGCCACCGATGTCGAGCTGTGCTGTTTTCCCGAGCGCGCCTTCGAGTGCATGCTGGATCGGTTTCCCGGCCTCAATCAGCGTCTCCTGCAGCAAACCTGGGCAGAGCTGGACGAGGCCCGCGACTGGATGGTTCTCCTGGGGCGCAAGACGGCGGAGGAGCGGGTCGCCAGCCTCTTTCTCATGTTGGCCACACGTGCCGGCCCGGCGCTCGACGAGGAACAGGAGCCGCCTGTGGGCAAGCTCTTCGAGCTTCATCTCAAGCGTGCCGAGATCGCCGACTTCCTGGGTCTCACCCTGGAGACGGTCAGCCGTCAGATCACTGCGCTCAAGAAGAGCGGTGTCATCGCCATGGCCGGACGGCGGCGCTTCTCCGTCACCGATTTCGACGCTCTCGCCCGCATGGCCGGCTAGCCACCGGCCGAGACATGCCACCACAGCCGCCCGGACGCAAGAAATCTGATCTGGATCAAGAACGCACCGCCCCCGTGGCCTAAGATCGCCGGGCGCGGCAGGACGACATGACCCCTGCCGGGAAGACACCCATGCAGAGGGGGGCGTCCACGTGATCGATTTCGATGCCATTCGCCAGACACCCGTGACACGCGAGCCGTTCGCGTTTTTCGCGACGCCGGGCATATTGAGCGCCGTCGATCTCGCCACCATCCGGGCGGACTTTCCCGACATCCGCAAGCCCGGCATCTTCCCCCTTTCCGAGCTCGAATACGGGCCCGCCTTCGCCGCCCTGATCGAGGATATCCGCAGCCCGGAGCTCGAGGACGTCATGGCGGAGAAGTTCGAGGTCGACCTCTCCGACAAGCCGCTGATGATCACCATTCGCGGCCGGGCGC
>JALUTE010000013.1 GCA_027058255.1 Methyloligella sp.
ACCCGGCACCCCCGCCGTGCCCCTCGGCGACGCGGCCAAACATCCGCCCGCCCACCGGCGGTCCGCCATTCAAAACACGCACGATGATAAGCGATAATAAGCGAGCGTCGTCGCGCTGCCCCGAGGCAGGCGACTCGCCGTGCCGGCACTGGTCCCCATACGGAAAGCCACGAGAATGAGAACGAGGGGTCTGCTCCGGGAATACGGGCGCACGCTGACCGCCGTCGCGCGCCTCCTCGACGCCACTGCCGTCGTCCTCGCGGGTATCGCCGCTCACAGCATCCGCTTCGGCCACTTCGACCTCTCGCCGCACTATCGCATCGCCCTCGTCCTTGGGGCGCTATTGACCCTGATCGTCTTCCCGCACTTCCGTGTCTACCACTCCTGGCGCGCGGAGAGCCTGTCCGCGCGACTGCGCCGGCTCGCCCTTGCCTGGGGGGCGGTGGTGACGGCCTTGCTCGTGCTCGCGGTCGCCACCAAGACGGCAGCTCTCTACTCGCGGCACTGGATGTGGCTGTGGGGGGCCATCGGCGCCGCTTGGCTGCTCGGCTTCCGGGCGCTCCTGGCCCTGGCATTGCGCCTCGCCCGCGCGCACGGATACAACACCCGCAGCGTCCTGGTCATCGGTTCGGGACCCCAGGGACGCGAGGTCGCCCGCCGGCTCCGCGAGACCCCTTGGACCGGGCTGGAGGTGCGCGGCTTCGTCGCCGACAACGGCATTCCACCCTCCGGCTGCATGGAAGGCCTGCCGGTCCTCGGTAACGTCGCGGAGCTGGAACGCATCGTCGCCGTGCAACGGCCCGACGAGGTCTGGATCGCGCTCCCCCTGCGCGCCGAGGAAAAGCTCCAGGAGATCCTGCACGCGCTGCGCTACTGCACGGCGAACATCCGCTACTTCCCCGACCTTTTCGGCGTGCGCCTGCTCAACCACGGCCTCACCGAGATCGCGGGCCTCGCCGCCATCGACCTCACCGTGACCCCGCTGAGTGGCATCAACCGCTTCCTCAAGGCCTGCGAGGACCGTATCCTCGCAGCCGTCATCTTGATTCTCCTCAGCCCGCTGATGCTGGCCATCGCCATCGGCGTCAAGCTCTCCTCCCCCGGCCCGGTGCTGTTCAGGCAGCATCGCCACGGCTGGGACGGCCGGCCCTTCACCGTCTACAAGTTCCGTACCATGGTGGTCCACCAAGAGAAGCCCGGCCGAATCACCCAGGCCCGGCGCGACGACCCGCGCGTCACCCCCTTCGGCGCCTTTCTGCGGCGCACCAGCCTCGACGAGCTGCCTCAGCTCTTCAACGTGCTGCGCGGGGAAATGTCGCTCGTCGGCCCGCGGCCGCACCCCGTCGAACTCAACGAGCGGTACAAGGGGCTGATCGAGGCCTACATGCTGCGCCACAAGGTCAAGCCCGGCATGACGGGCTGGGCGCAGGTTAACGGCTGGCGCGGCGAAACCGACACCCTGGAGAAGATGGAGCGGCGGGTCGAGTACGATCTCTACTACATCGAGAACTGGTCGCTCTGGTTCGACCTCAAGATCCTCTTCCTGACCTTCTCACGCGGCTTCGTCCACCGCAATGCCTACTGAAGCTGGATCACCTCATTCTGCCCGGGATCACCTCATTCTGCCCGGCGCACCCTCCGCGTCCGGGCGACATACCACAGGAAGCGGGCGTTGCCGATCAGGTACCGCCGCCAGAGGCGGCGCGGCTCCGACCCCAGCCGCCACAGCCATTCCAGGCAGGCTCGCTGCATCCAGAGCGGGGCCCGGCGGCGGGCGCCGGCGTGGAAGTCGAAGGCGGCACCCACCCCCAGCATCACGGCACGCACCTGACCCCGGTGCTCCGCCATCCAGCGCTCCTGCTTCGGGCACCCCAGCCCCACGAACAGGATCCGCGCACCCGACCGGCCGATCGCCTCCACGACCCGGGCATCCTCCCCGGGCCCGAGCGGCTGGAAAGGCGGGGCGTGCCGGTAGGCGATCCCCAAGCCCGGAAAGCGGGCCGCGAGCCGGTCCGCAAGCTGCGCCAGCGTCTCCGGCGTCCCCCCGTAGAGGCCCACCGGC
>JALUTE010000014.1 GCA_027058255.1 Methyloligella sp.
CGCTGAGCGGCCGCAGGCGCCAGGCAACGTTCTCATGCGGGCAGGCGCGCGCGCAATTTCCGCAGGAGGTGCAATAGGTGTTCTGGGTCATGCGCCCCATCACCTGGAAGGTCGGGCAGGGGGGCACCTCGCGCGTGCCGTGATAGCACTCAAGGCTCGTGCAGCGGGCGCACACATCCTCGGCAACGGGCCTGAGCTCCACCGGCGCGAGCTGGGCATAGAAGCCGACCGTGCGCCCCACGGGGCACATGTGCTGGCAGAAGGCCTTGCGCTCGAACAGCACCATGGCGGCGGTGGCCATGACCAGCATGGCGAGCGCCAGGAGCGCCGTCTCATAGGGGCTCTGTGTGATGCCCAGCCCGAGCTCCAGCCAGGTGAGGCCGACGAAGAGCGCGAGCGCCGGCCAGACGCTCCGCAACTGCCTGGGCAGGCGGAGCCCGAGGCTCGTCCAGGGCGGGGCCCGCCGCCAGAGCCGGCGCGTCGCGAGCCAGGATGCGAGGCTGTCCCAGGGGCAGATGGCGCACCAGGCGGACCCCGAGACGGCGACGGCCAGGATGAGCCCGGTCCACCAGATGTTCCAGGTGAGCACCGTTGCGAGATTGCGCTCGGGAAGGGGCGTGCCCCAGAGCCCCGCCGCGATCACCAGCAGAAAGATCCCGGCCATGAGCAGCCGCAGGGTCACCAGCGGCCAGACGTGGGCCGTGAGATAGCGGACGGCGCCTCCCAGGCCCGGAAGCTGCGCCAGGCTGACGCGCCAGTAGGATCTTGCGGGCGGGCCTGCGGTGCCGACAAACCGGCGCCCCGCGCCATCGGCCAGCCCCGCCGGCGCGCGCGCCGCTGCGCCAAGGCCGCTCGCGAAGGTCCACACCGTGGCGAGCCCCATGACGGCCCACACCGCCATGCCCCATGCCTGAGGCAAGCCCGGATGCACCATGGCGCCTCCCCCGGCCGAGGCGCTTGCCCCACGGCAGAGATTGGCGGCGATGACGGCATCCCACGCGGCAGGCGTCATGGCGCCTCGCCTTCTGCCCCATCTGCGCCGCCTGTGTGCTTCGCCCCACTGCCCCCGCCGGCATGGGCCGCGCGCAGCTTGCCCGTCATGGCGCGCCGGCGCTGCACCACGGAGACCCCGATCAACAGCGCAAGGATGAGCCCCGCCGCAATTGCCACCGGCCCCACACGCGAAGGCGGACCGATCCGCAGCGGGAAGTCGATCACATAGGGCATGTCCCCGTCCTTGAACGCGGCGGTGATGATGTAGTCCCCCGGCTTTTGGAACAGAAAGCCCTGGCGATAGACATTGTCGTCGATCACCTGGACGCCGAGCGTCTCCGGCTCACCGCCGAACCCGAACCATGCGGCCCAACTGTTGTCCTTCACCTGAAAGGTCACCTTGCCCTTGAAAGGGCCGCTGCCGTCGATCTTTCGGGCGTAGAAATTGATCCGCCCCGGCACCCCCGGCCGCGGGAAGGCGGGAAAGATCATGTAGTTGATGGCGTAGTCGCCGACCTGTGTCTCCACCTGAATGGCGGGCGGCGTGTTGCTGTCCTCATTGAGGCTGTAAGCCGGCCGGCCGAGCACATGGTGCGCGCGGGCGCCCGAGCAGAGCACCGCCAGCACGAAGGCGAAGGCCGCAAGGCCCTGCAGCACGAGGCCGAGCGCGCCCACGCTCGCGCGCGGCCTGCGCAGCACGCCAGAGGCGGCGCCGACCTTTCCCGCCATCGCTTGTCCCCAACGCATATGCGCGCAACACATGACCGACATTGCTTCACTTCCGCCTGTTAGTGCACCGACGCAAACAAACCATATGCTAGCTTCCCGTCATCACCCGGCGTGACCGGGTGATCCAGGGCAACAAACTCGGAGCTTGCCGCCCTGGATTGCCGCGTCACGCGCGGCAATGACGTGTATCTTGTGTTTGCGTCCGTGCATTAGATGCTGTGTTTGGCCACACTCCCCTCCGACCGATCGACGATCCAGATGGGCTTGGAGGGGTGCGGGCAGACCTCCACGCACAGGCCGCAGCCGACGCAGCCCTTCCGCACCAGGGGCTTGTACTGATTCCACTGCTTGAAACCGATTGCCCGCTCGCCCAACGGGCAAACGGAGACGCACGCCCCGCAAATGCCCCGATCGACCCAGGGATAGCAGGCGGTGCGGTCGATCTGGGCGAGCCCCATGTCGATCTTCTCCCGCGGCACGACGGTGAGCGCCTCGGTCGGACAGACCGGCATGCATTTGCCGCACAATGTGCAGGCGCGCGCCTCCGGGTCGATATAGGGGGTGTTGACCGCTCCGCCGCCCTCGCGGGCATGAAAGACGATGGCCCGGGGCGGGCAGACCTCGCCGCAGAGCCCGCAGCCGATGCAGGCCGCAATGAAGGCCGCATCATCGGCGAGCGCCCCCGGCGGGCGCATGCGATTGCGCGGCCGCGGCGAGACCTTGGCGTTGTGCCTGGGTGCGGGGCGCGAGGCGGCCGGCGCCAGAAAACGCGCGATCGCATAGGGCATCCCCGCCGCCAGGAAGAGGACGAGGGCCGAGATCCCACTCTTGAGAAGGCCTCGCCGGTAAAGCGGATGGCCGGCGTGCCCGACCTCATCGCCCACGCCCGAGCGCGGCGGTCGATGAGCGCTCGGCGATTGCTGGCCGCCATTCCCCCCCGCGCCACGCCCCTTCGCCCTTTCGCCGGCCGTCGCCATCACGCGGCCTCCTCGCGTTCGGGCCGCGAAGTGCTCTCACCGTCACCGGCCGCCCGCGCCCCCCGATCGCGCTCCCGCCCCGCGGCCTCGCCCGCCGCCTTCTCCATGGCGCGGCGATACTGGCGGCCGAGATGGCCGGGCCCCTGGGGCGGCACGTCCGTCGGCCGCAGAACGAATGTCATGGCATCGGTGGGACAGACCGCGATGCAGGCCGTGCAATTGTTGCACTCCTGCCCGAAGCCGTCGCGCAGGGGGTCGAGGCCGAACTCGCACACCACATTGCATTTGGCGCAGTCATTGCAGCTCTCGACGATGCGGCGGATGCGCACCAAGCGGTAGCGCCCGAGCAGGGAATAGAGCGCACCGCCCGGGCAGAGATAGCGGCAGAACCCGCGCCGCGCCACCAGGAGGTCGAACAGAAGCGTGCCCGCGAAGAAGGCCGCGCCCGCCCCGAAGCCGCTGAGCGCCACCGCGTAATAGATCTCCCGCCCAATGATGGCCGGCGGATAGATGGCCGCGAAGGCGATCGAGCCCGTCGCCGCCGAGACGACGACACCGAGAGCCAGAACGCCATATTTGATCCGCTTGTCGAAGCGCCGCCCGCCGATCCGAAAGCCCGCCCAGTGCAGCCAGCCCGCAATATTGCTGTTGAGCTCGTAGAGAAAGGTCGCCGGGCAAATCCAGCCGCAGAAAAACCGTCCGAACACCACCGTGAAACCGATGGGTATCAGGGCCGTGACGAGGAACGGCCAGTAGATGGTGAGCCCCGCCGCCATCTGACCGACCACCGCCAGCGGATCGGACAGCTTGAGGCCGAAGAGCGTTCCCGACCAGGTGGTGCCCTTCACGGCGTCGAGCTGCTTCTCCGGATCGGAGACAAAGGGCGATGTGAGCAGCTCCATGGCGTCGTAAAGGCGCTTCTCCGAAGGCGCCAGCAGGTCATAGGCATGGGCCGCCACATAGGTCTGGTAGAGATGCAGCATCGGCAGCAGCACCAGCATCGAGAAGACGAGGCTGAGCACCACCCAGCGCAGCTTGTTGAGGTGGCGCCAGAGGAAGAACGGCTTGTGCACGGCGGTACCCGCCTGCGTGCTCGCGTGCTCTTTCATGCCCTCAGCTCACCTCTCGCCGCCGTTACGCATGGCTCGGAATGACCCGGATCGCCTGCGGCATCTGAATGCAGGACCGCTCGCACAGCCCGCAGCCGACGCATTTCTCCAGCACATGCGGCTGCTCCAGCCGCCCCACCCGGAGCGCGACATCCGGCAGCGGACAGGCCCGATAGCACACCCCGCAGGTCTTGCCCTGATAGGAGAGGCACAGCCCCTCGTCCACCACCGCATGGCCCATCTTCACCTTCTCGAGAATGCTCTCCAATGTGCGGGGAATGCGCGCGATGGCGCCCGTGGGGCACACCTCGCCGCATTTCATGCACAGGATGCAGCCCTTCTCGCGCGGAATGATATAGGGCGTGTCGATCGCCCGGGCTCCGAGCTCGAAGCCCGAATAGGTGATGGTGCGGTTGGGACAGACCATGCCGCATTGGCCGCAATGGATGCAGCGCTCGACAAAATCGGCCTCGTCCAGCGCGCCGGGCGGGCGCAGATATCTGAGGCTCGGCCGCGCCGCAAGCGCCGCCTCGGCCACGCCGGCGCCCGGCCCCACCGCAAGGGCCGCGGCCGCGGCCGCCAGCGCCTTCAGCACATCGCGCCGCTCCACGCCTCGCGCGCCCTTCTCGTTCTTCGCATCCGCGTCTCGTCTAGCCACTGCTCCAGGCCCTCGGTTGTCGCATGCCCGCGATCTTGCAGGCCTGCTGCACATATCCATAAGGGAAGAGTTCAAAGAACCTCTTGCGTCCCGCCCTCGATGTCTCCCCGTGGCGTGCGCCGAGATGGGCGAAAACGAAACGGGCATCGGGCGCGATGCCATGCTCCTCGAAATAGGCCCGCATGAAATCGATCACGGCCCAGTGGTCCTCTGCGAGCGCCAGCCCTTCCTCCCTGGCGATGACTTCGGCCACATCCGGCCCCCATTCCTCCGGGGCGATCAGATATCCATGCTCGTCGCGGCGCACCTTGCGCCCATTCACCTCGACGGTGGTGATGACGTCGGGTCGCGTCCTCATGGCGATGCCGCAATCCCTCCGCCGCCGGTGCCATGTCCCGCCGCCTCGGCGGAAAGGGGACGATGCCGCGCCCCCTTTCCCATCGCGCAAGCGTGCCCGGGCATGGGTCAGATCTTCTCGATCCGGCAGGCGGCCTTCTTGAAGTCCACCTGCCCCGAGACGAGATCCCAGACCCGGCTCGTGGTCGCATTGGCGAGCCACTTGTTCTTCTTCGGATCGGCGCTGTCGGCCACCGACAGGTTCCACGGCCCGAAGAAATAGCCCCGCGGCACGTTGTTGCGGGCCGGGCGCACCAGGCTGTTCGTGCCCACCTGCGCCCGCGCCTCGAAGGTGCCGCGCCGTGTGATCACCCGCACCTTGTCGCCATCCTTGATGCCGAGGTCCTTGGCGTCGGCCTCGTGCATCTCCAGATACATCTCGGGCACGAGGCGCCGGGTGGTCGGGCTGCGGTTCGACTTGGCGGTGTGGAAGTGCTCATAGACCACGCCGAGGCCCATCCAGTAGGGATATTTGTCCTTCGGAACCTCCTTCCAGTGCCGGCCGCGATACTCCTCGTCCGGCAGGTCGGGCGTCAGAGCCATGTCGCGCGCCTTGCGGATGAGGTCGATGTGGTCGATGGTGTAGAGCCCCTTCTCGGCGCCGAACCGCATGAGCTGGGCCGTCACCTCCTTGCGCTGCGAATAGTCCTGCTCGCACAGCTTGATGTGGACCTTCCCGTCCTTGGTGCGGAAATATCCATAGGGACGGTTCTTCCACTGGCCTTCCTGGAGCATGTAGCGCCGCTTGGTGCCACCATTCTTGGCAATCTCGTAGGTGGGCGCCGGCCACTGGATGCCCCGCAACTCCTCGAGCTGCTCATAGGGGCTCTTCTTGTCCAGCTTCTCCACCTCGAGAATGCCGGTCAGGTCCGTGTCCGTGCCCTCCGAGGCGCGGATGATGTCGCGGAAGACCTCCTCGGGGTCGTAATAGCCATCCGCCTTGCGCTCGTAGGGCAGCACCTTCTTCATGTCGAGGCCGAGCAGGGTGCCGATCTCCTTGGCCTTGTCGATGACCATGTCCATGTCCGGCCGGCATCCCTTGGGCGGCTCGGCCGCCTTCTGGCAGAGATTGAGCCGACGCTCCGAGCTGATATAGACCCCCGACGTCTCGCCCCACGTGGCCGCCGGGAAGATGACGTCCGCATAGAGGTTGTTGGGCGCGTGGCGGTAGATCTCCTGCACCACCACGAAGCATTTCTCGAGGGCGGGCCGCACCAGGTTGTGCTGGTCCGGCAGGTCGATATGGGTGGCGTAGACCAGGAACATGGCCTTCACCTCGCCCTTGAGCGCCCGCTCCATCATGCCCACCGCATAGCCCGGGTTCTTCGAGTTCATCGCCCGCGCCAGATTGGCCTCCGGCACCCGCCAGCTCTTGGCGATCTTGAGCCGGTGGGCCGTATTGGAGAGCGGCTCGTTGAACGGCAGCCGTCCCGTGAGGCCGCCGGTGAACCGCTCGCCCATGGCGTTGGGCTGGCCGGTCATGGAGAAGGGGCCGCAGCCGGGCTTGGCCAGATTGCCCGTGAGCGCCAGCAGGTTGATGATGGAGATCACATTGTTCTGGCCGTGGATGTGCTGGTTGTAGCCGATGCCCCACATGATGATGACACCACCATAGCCCTTGCCCGAATGCTTGCCCTTGGAGCGAGCAAGGCGCTTGCGGGTTGCATCTGCGAACATGCCGGCCACCCGGCGGATGAGCGCGGGGCTCACATCGTGATTGGGCCCGCCCATGCGGTCCTGCACCTGCTCGGGGCTGTAGCGCTTCGTGACTCCCTCGACATATTTTTCCCAACCGATGGCATGCTCCTTGAGGAACTCCCAGTCGATCACGTCCGGATGCTCCTTGAGCAGCACATGGGCCAGCGCATTCAGGAAGCTGATGTCGCCATTGAGGATCGGCACGTGCACCGTGTTCTTCGGATTGATGTCCTCGTATCCGGTGAGCGTGCCCGTACGCCGCGGATCG
>JALUTE010000015.1 GCA_027058255.1 Methyloligella sp.
GCGCTGACCACCGGCAGCGCGTTTCGCTGCCAGGACTATTTCGACAACCGCCACCCCTGCTATGCGGGCCATGCCGGCATTGGCATCGACCCGGCGCTCGCCCGGCGCATCGAGACGGCGGACGTGCTCCTCGCCATCGGCGCGCGCCTCGGCGAGATGACCACCAGCGGCTATCGGCTCGTGACGGTGCCCGAGCCGGACCAGTTTCTCATCCACGCCCACCCCTCGCCGGACGAGACCGGCCGGGTGCACCGCGCCGATATCGCCATCGCAGCCACGGCGGAGCGCTTCACCGGCGCGCTCGAAGCGCTGGAGCCGCCGCAGGACCCGCCCTGGCGCGACTGGACGCGCAGCGCGCGGGGCGACTACGAAGCCTTTCTGCGCCCGGTCCCGACGCCCGGGGCGGTCAAGCTGGAGCAGGTCGTGGCCGCGCTCTCCGAGGTGCTGCCCGAGGATGCCATCGTCACCAATGGCGCGGGCAACTATACCGCCTGGGTGCACCGCTATCACCGCTATCGCGCCTGGCGCAGCCAGCTCGCCCCCACATCGGGCAGCATGGGCTATGGCCTGCCTGCCGCCATTGCCGCCAAGCTCGCCGCGCCCGAGCGCATGGTGGTCGCCTTCGCCGGCGATGGCTGCCTGATGATGACGGTCCAGGAGCTGGCGACGGCCGTGCTCTATGGCCTGCCCATCATCGTCATCGTCGTGGACAATGGCATGTTCGGCACCATCCGCATGCATCAGGAGCTGAGTTTCCCCGGCCGTGTCATCGGCACGAGCCTCGCCAATCCCGACTTCGTCGCGCTCGCCGAGAGCTTCGGCGCCCTTGGCGAGCGGGTCGAGAAAACGAGCGATTTCCTGCCAGCCTTCGAGCGGGCAAAGGCGGCCGAGCGGCCGGCCCTCATCGCCCTTGCCATGGACCCCGAGGCGATCACGCCCGCACGCACGCTCGAGGCGCTGCGCGCCGGGGACGCCCAGTGAGGGGGCCGAGCGGTTTGCGGGCGCCTCTCCTGGCTCGTCCCGCATGCGCAGGCCATTGGCGTGCGGCAGTGCGTAGGGAGCGAGGAAGGGGGCGGCGCGCGGCACGACGCGCAAGAAGCGCGGCCTTCCATCGTCGCGGATGCGGCCGGGCACGGCGTCGGGCGCGTCAGGCGCGCCGGGCGAGCCAGGCGGCGATCCGCCGGGCCCCCTCGGCCATGTCGGCGGTGCTGCCCGCATAGGAGAAACGCAGATAGTGCTGGCCGCGCGCGGCATCGAAATCGACGCCCGGCGTTGCCGCGACCCCTGCTTCCTCCAGAAGCGCACGCGCGAGGGTGCGGCTGTCCTCGTTCAGATGGCGCACATCCGCATAGAGATAGAACGCCCCGTCCGCCGGGAGAATGGTCTCAAGGCCGGCGCGGGCGAGGGCCTCGAGCAGAAGCGCCCTGTTCTCGCCATAGACCCGGCGGTAGCCCTCGAGCTCGTCCTCGGCCGCGAGCGCGCCGATGGCGGCATGTTGCGACAAGGTGGGGGGCGCGATGAAGAGATTCTGCGCCAGCCGCTCGACGGTGCGCACCAGCGGCTCGGGCACGACCATCCAGCCCACCCGCCAGCCGGTCATCGAGAAATATTTCGAGAAGCTGTTGATGACGATCGCCTGGTCGGAGAAGGCGAGCGCCGTCTCGGCCCGCTCCCCGTAAGTGAGGCCATGATAGATCTCGTCGGAAAGAAACCAGATCCCGGCGCGCTCGCAGGCGGAAATGAGCGCCGCAAGGCGCTCGCGCGAGGCCATGGTGCCGGTGGGGTTGGCGGGGCTCGCCATCAGGAGACCGTCGAGAGGCGCGGCGCCATCGCGCGGGGCCAGTTGCTCGGGCAGAGGCATCCAGCGCCCCGCCGCGTCGGTCTCCAGGCTCACCGGCTCCAGGTCGAGGCTCGCCAGAATGTGCCTGTAGCAGGGATAGCCCGGCGCCGGCAGGGCGATGCGGGCACCGGGATCGAACAGGGCGAGAAAGGCGAGCACGAAGCCGGCCGAGGAGCCGGTGGTGCAGATGATGCGCTCCGGCGCGATGGTGAGGCCGTAC
>JALUTE010000016.1 GCA_027058255.1 Methyloligella sp.
CTCCTGATCGCGGTCATTGGACATGCGCAGGGCGAAAACGGTGTTGCACTGGGAGATGATGGTCGGATCGATCTCCGAGGGGCGCTGGGTCACGATGCACAGCGAGGCGCCATATTTGCGCCCCTCCTTGGCAATGCGCGCGATCGCCCGCTTGGCCGGCTCGAAGCCCGCCTCGGTATTGCTCGGCGCGTAGCGATGCGCCTCCTCGCAAACGAGCGTCACCGGAATCTCGCCCTTGGTCCAGAGCGCGAAATCGAAGGTAAGACGGCAGAGCACCGACACCACCACATTGACGATCTCGGCGGGCAGTCCCGTGAGCTCAAGGATGGTGATCGGCTTGCCGTCGACGGGGACGCGGAACAGCCGGCCCAGCACCGCCGCCATCTGATCGTGCACCGTGAGGTGGCCGAACATGAAGGCGTAGCGCGGGTCCTGCGTGATCATCTCGATGCGCGAGCGGATCTGCTTGTAGGGAGACAGATCGTGCTTGTTCTCCAGCCGGCCCATGCGATCGTCGATCATCGCCATGAGGTCCGAGATGCGATAGGGCACGGGCGTGTCGACGGTGAAGCGGCTGCCCTCCGGACCGCGCTTCAGGCTGGCGCCGCCGCCATTGGAGCGCCCGCTCGCATATTTCGCCTTCGCAATGGGAATGAGCTCCTGAAGGATCTCGACCTCCGCCTTGCGGCCCTTGTGGTCGTGCAGAAGCACTTCCACCAGCTCCTCGAAGGTGAGGAGCCAGAACGGCAGGTGCAGATCGTGCGGCGTGATCACCTCCGCCAGACGCCCGAAGGAGGTCGAATACTCGTTGTGCGGATCGAGCAGGACGATGTGCGCTTCCGGGTTCTTCTCGAGGATCGCCCGCAGAATGAGGGCCGTGGTGCAGGACTTGCCCGTGCCCGTGGAGCCGAGAATGGCAAAATGCTTGCCCAGAAGGTCGTCGGTATGCACCACCGCCGGTATGGAGCTGTCCTGATGGATGGTGCCGATGCGCACCTTCGAATCATCCGCCGTGGCGAAGGCGAGGCCGAGCTCCTCGTGCGTTGCGACCCGGACCCTGTCGCCGAGGGCGGGGTAGGAGCGCACACCGCGATAGAACGCCAGCCCCTCGCCGCTTTCCGACGGCGCGAGCTCGCCAACGAGGCCGAGCTCGGCGATCCACAGCTCCGGCTCGGCGGAGTTGTGCGCCGGCACGGGAACGCTCAACGCCGTCACCAGGCCGAGCGATATCGTGCCGCCGGTGTCGATGGCGATCAGGGTGCCCATCTCGGGCGACTCGACCCCGGTCGGAGCTCCGTGGGGCTGGCCGCCATCGAGCAGGACGATGGCTTTCGCCCCCGTTACCGAGACGATCCGGCCAATGGAGCCATCCGCGTTGCGGCGGCGCGGATCGGGTCTGGGCGTGTCATGTGTCATGGTCTGTCTGCCATCCTATCTGCCTGCGACGAACAATGTGTCATGTGGCTGGTCCGTCCAGGTTGTTCCGGCTTGGGGGCCGGGCGAGGCCGACGGCCGGCGCGCGGGCCGGCGTGCGTTGGCAGGCGGGGAGCAGGACGGTCACCTCGGTGCCGACATTCTTCGCGCTTGCAATGTGCAACTGGCCGTTCTGCAACTCGACCAGCGCCTTCGCGATGGGCAGGCCAAGGCCCGTGCCCTGTCTGTGGCGGCTGCGCGAGCCGTCCACCTGGCCGAAGGGCGTGAGCGCCACCTTCATTTCTTCCTCGGTCATGCCGACGCCCGTGTCGCGAATGCTGATCCGCACCGCGTCCGGCTCGGCGCGCTCGGCCCGCACGGAGATGGAGCCGCCCTCGGGCGTGAACTTGAGGGCGTTCGAGAGCAGGCCCGAGAAGACCCGTGCCAGCCTGCGCGAATCGGCGATCACGGTCGGAAGATCGGTACGGATGCGCGTGCGCAGATCGACGTCGGCCTGGCGGGCCTCCTCCGAGATGTCGCTCAGGGTTGCGTGCAGGATCTCCTCCACGTGGACCTCGCGCATGTTCAGCCGGAACCGGCCACCCTGGATCTTTGAAATCTCCAGAATGTCGTTGATGACGTGGAGCAGGTGCTCGGCAGCGCCATTGATCAGCGTGGCATACTCGCTGATCTGCTGGCTGTCGAAGCCGTTCCGCTCCACCTCGGTCAGAAGCCTTGAAAAGCCGATAATGGTGTTGAGCGGCGTGCGCAGCTCGTGGCTCATATTGGCGAGGAACTCGCTCTTGAGCCTGTCCGAGAGCTCCGCCTCGAGGCGCGCCGACTGTTCGGCGATGTGAGCGCGATAGCGGTGAATGGCGTCCCCGAGGACACTTGCATACTCGCTGAGAAGCGAGTCGGATCCCGAGCGCGCGATTGTCTGGCTAAGCACCACTGGCCCCTCTCCTTGTCCCGGCAGATGGGCCAACGGTAGGTGTGACTTGATAAATTCCGGTTAATGGGGGCCTGTTCCCGCCGATGCGCCTCAGCCGATGGGGCGGATGAGGGCATGGCGTTTCTTGCCGATCGAGAGCTTGATGACGCCAGCCTCCGTCACGTCCTCGGGGGTGAGGACGGCCCGCTCGTCGCGAACCGGCGCATCGTTCACCCTGGCGCCGCCGCCCTTGATGTGGCGCCGTGCCTCGCCATTGCTCTTGGCAAGGCCGGCGGCGACGAAGGCGGTCAGGAGGCCGAACCCCTTCTCGAGCTCGGCCCGCGGCAGCTCGACCGTGGGCAGACCCTCGCCAGCCGCCCCCTGCTCGAACGTCCGCCGCGCGGTCTCCGCCGCCTTCTCGGCCGCCTCCCGCCCATGCGCCATGGCGGTCGCCTCGGTGGCAAGGACCTTCTTCGCCTCGTTCAGCTCCGCGCCCTCCAGCGCCTCGAGCCGCGCGATCTCCTCGAGCGGCAGCTCCGTGAAGAGGCGCAGGAACCGCCCGACATCGGCATCTTCCGTGTTGCGCCAATACTGCCAATAGTCCCAGGGGCTCAGCATGTCCGGGTCGAGCCAGACGGCGCCCGCGGCGGTCTTGCCCATCTTCGCGCCCGAGGCGGTGGTGAGAAGGCTCGTGGTGAGGCCATAGAGCTCGGCGCCTTCGAGCCGGCGGGCAAGGTCGATGCCGCTCACGATATTGCCCCATTGGTCCGAGCCGCCCATCTGCAGCACGCAGCCCATGCGCCGCCACAGCTCGACGAAATCATAGGCCTGCAGGATCATGTAGTTGAACTCGAGAAAGGAGAGCGGCTGCTCACGCTCGAGGCGAAGGCGCACGGACTCGAAGGTCAGCATGCGGTTGACCGTGAAGTGCCGCCCGACATCGCGCAGGAAGGGGATGTAGCGCAGATCGAGCAGCCAGTCGGCATTGTCCACCATCACGGCGTCTGTCGGGCCGTCGCCGAAGGTGAGGAAGCGCTCGAAAACCGTCCGGATGCCCGCCATGTTGGCGGCGATCTCCTCGTCCGAGAGCAGCCGACGCGATTCGTCCTTGCCCGAGGGGTCGCCCACCCGCGTCGTGCCGCCGCCCATGAGCACGATGGGCTTGTGGCCCGTCTGCTGCAGCTTGCGCAGCATCATGATGGCCAAGAGGCTGCCCACATGCAGGCTTGGCGCGGTGCAATCGAAACCGATATAGGCCGTGATCGGGCCCTTGAGGGCCGCGGCATCGAGACCGGCCTCATCCGTGCACTGGTGCACATAGCCGCGCTCGTGCAACACTTTGAGGAAATCGGATTTGGGCCCGCCCCGGCGGGCCGGGCCGGCCGAAGCGGCGGCGGATCGGGTCTTGCTCATGGACTGGCTCGCAGGCTGTCTCTCGTGGACGATGGCTCGCCGGGACATTGCACGGGCCGGGGCGCGGGGGCAAGCCATGCAGTCGGGAGCGGGCGAGCGATGGGCGCAAACGTGATGCGGGCGGTGGGGCTGATGAGCGGCACGTCCATGGATGCCATCGACGCCGCCCTTCTGGAGACCGATGGGCGGGCGCATGTCCGCGTGCTGGGCCACGGCGCCCGGGCCTATGAGGCCGAGGAGCGCGATCTTCTGCGAAGGGCCATGGATGCGGCGCGCTCCCTCTCCCGGCGCTATGGCCGCCCTCCGCCGCTCGCACGGGCGGAGGCCATGCTCACCCGCGCCCATGGCGAGGCGGTGCGCCGGCTGCTCGCCGAGACGGGTGCCGATCGCGCCAGCATCCACGTGGTCGGCTTCCATGGCCAGACGGTTCTGCATCGCCCAGAAGAGCATCTGACCATACAACTCGGAGATGGGCCGGCGCTTGCGGACGCGCTCGGCCTGCCCGTGATGTATGACTTCCGGGCTGCGGACATCGAGGCCGGCGGCGAGGGCGCGCCGCTCGTGCCCGTTTACCACCGGGCGCTGGCGCGGGCGAGCGATCTGCCCCGCCCGCTCGCCGTGGTGAATATCGGCGGCGTGGCGAACGTGACCTGGGTCGGGATGGGGGAGGACGACCTGCTCGCCTTCGATACCGGGCCGGGCAACGCCCTCATCGACGATTGGGTGCGGGCGAGGGCGGGCCTTGCCATGGACGCGGACGGCCGGCTGGCCCGTGCCGGGCGCGTGGACGCGGCGGCGCTTGCCGCACTCCTGGCCGCGCCCTTCTTCGACCGCCCGCCTCCGAAATCCCTCGACCGGGGCGCCTTCCCTCTGACGCCGGTCGCCTCTCTCGGCCTCGAGGACGGGGCGGCGACCCTCACGGCCTTCACCGCCGCAGCCATCGCACGGGCCGAGGCGCACATGCCGGAGAGGCCCCGCCTCTGGGTCGTCAGCGGCGGCGGCGCGCGCAATCCGGCGCTCATGGCGGCGCTGGAAGCGCGCCTGGGCGCGCCGGTGCGGGATGCCAATGCCCTCGGCTGGTCGGCAGATTTCATGGAGGCGGAGGCCTTTGCCTATCTCGCCGTGCGCGCGCGGCGCGGCCTGCCCATCACCTTTCCAGGCACGACCGGCGCGCCGCGGCCCCTCGGCGCAGGCCGCCTCGCCCTGCCCCCCTCGGGGGGCTGACGGGCCCGAGCACGGGGCCCCAGCGGGCGGGCACCTGCGACGCCTTCAAGAGGCCTTGGCGAGCTCCGCCAGGCGGCGGTCGAGATAGCCGTCCACGACCTCCATGAGCTCCTCCTGCTTGCCCTCGAAGAAGTGGTTCGCTCCCGGCACCACCTTGTGCTCGATCTTGATGCCCTTCTGGGTCTTGAGCTTGGCCACCAGCTCGGCGACGGAGTCGGCCGGCACGACCCGATCATTGTCGCCATTGACGATGAGGCCCGAGGACGGACAGGGGGCCAGAAAGCTGAAATCATAGAGATTGGCGGGCGGTGCGACCGAGATGAAGCCCTTGATCTCCGGGCGGCGCATGAGGAGCTGCATGGCGATCCAGGCACCGAAGGAGACCCCGGCGATCCAGCAGAACCGGGCATCCGGGTTGTAGGTCTGCGCCCAGTCGAGCGCCGCCGCGGCATCGGAAAGCTCGCCCGCGCCGTTGTCGAAAAGGCCCTGGCTGCGCCCGACGCCACGGAAATTGAACCGCAACGTCGAGAACTTGCGCCGCACGAAGGAATAGTAGAGGTGATAGACGATCTGATTGTTCATCGTCCCCCCGAACTGGGGGTGGGGGTGCAGAATGATCGCGACCGGCGAGTCGGGTGCGGGCTCGTGATGGTAACGGGCTTCGATGCGCCCGGCGGGGCCATTGATGATCACTTCGGGCATGGGTTCTCTGTCCTCTGGGGAGAAGCGGCGGCCGTCACGGGGCCAGCCGTCCAGTGGGGGCCGGCGGGCGAGCACGGGACCCGATGGCGCCGCGGTCCATGGTTGGATGCCGTCTCACGCACACGCATGCATACGCTTGAGCGCGCATGCGCGGCAATGCGTCCCATCGGCAGGCAAAACGATACTTGACTTCGGAGGTCGGGATTTATATGCTGCCATGGTGTTTTTAGAATAATTCGAAAAAGGGCCCGCCGCACCGCAGCGATGAGCCCGGCAGGGCGGCGCGCCGGGTGGCATATCCGACACGGGGTGAGTGCCTTTCCTAACACGATCCACGGGGTTGTGCGCAAGAGGGCGTCCATCCGAGACGGGGCGTCAAGGGCACCCGCGGCGCGAGCCGATCCGTGCCCCTCGCGAAAAGGAAGCCGTGAAGGGCATCGCCGGGCAGCACGGCACGAGCGAGGACTGGGCTAGCGAGGACTGGACGATGGAGTTGAACACCAAGGGGCGATATGCGGTCATGGCCCTCGCGGACCTCGCCAAGTTCGGCGAGGGCGCATCGCAGCCGCTCTCCGCCATTGCCGAACGCCAGCAAATTTCGCTCACCTATCTGGAGCAGATTTTCGGCAAGCTGCGCCGTGCCGGCCTCGTGGAGAGCGTGCGCGGGCGTGGCGGCGGCTATCTTCTGAGCCGCCAACCCGAGGACATCGCCATTTCCGAGATCATGCGTGCGGTCGGCGAGCCGGTGCGCATGACCCGCTGTCCGGCCGACCAGCCCGGCGGCTGCATTGGCGACGAGCGTTGCCTGACCCACGACCTCTGGCGCGCCCTCGGCGATCACATTCTCGGCTTTCTCGAGGAGACCAGCCTTGCCGATGTCCTGGCCGGTTCCATTCAAGGCAAGGGACTGTCTCCGACCGCCGATTTCGGCCTGGCCGCGGAATAGGAACCCTGGATGCCGCCCCCGAGGGCACAAGAGCCCGAGCAGCGAGTATGTCCGGTGAGAATGTCATGACCGAGCGCATCTATCTCGACACCAACGCGACCGCGCCCCTGTGGCCTGCGGTGCGCTCCGCCATGGCGGCGGCGTTCGAGGTGCATGGCAACCCCTCCTCGGTCCATGCCGAGGGGCGCCGGGC
>JALUTE010000017.1 GCA_027058255.1 Methyloligella sp.
GGGCGTGGGAGCGGGCGTGGTCCAGGGCCTCGTCGAGGCCGGCACGCTGGTGACCGTTGCCATCCCCGAGCAGGCGCCGCCCGCCCCCGATCCCGCCCACTTGACGCCTCGTTTCACGCAAGCCCAGGCCCAGGCGGTGCATGCCATGCAGGCCGCCATCGACGGTCGCACATTCTCGGTCACCCTTCTCGACGGGGTGACGGGCTCGGGTAAGACGGAGGTCTATTTCGAGGCGGTCGCGCGGGCGCTGGCGGAGGGGCGGCAGGTGCTCATCCTCCTGCCCGAGATATCGCTGACCGGTCAATTCACGGCCCGGTTCAAGGCGCGGTTCGGCGCTGCTCCCGTGGAGTGGCATTCGGCGCTCGGCGCCGGTCAGCGCGGGCGCATCTGGCGTCAGGTGGCCTCTGGCGAGGCGCGGGCCGTGGTCGGGGCTCGCTCGGCCCTTTTCCTGCCCTTTGGCGACCTCGGACTCATTGTCGTGGACGAGGAGCACGATCCCGGCTTCAAGCAGGAGGATGGCGTGCGCTACCAGGCGCGCGACATGGCCGTGGTGCGGGGCGCGCTCGGCGCCTGTCCGGTCATTCTCGCCTCCGCGACCCCCTCCATGGAGAGCCATGTGAATGCCCGCACCGGGCGTTATCGCCATGTCCGGCTCGAGGAGCGCTACAGCGGTCAGGCCATGCCGGAGATCGCGGCCATCGACTTGCGCCGCCACCCGCCGGAGACCGGTCGCTGGCTGAGCGGCCCGCTGGTTGCCGCCATGGCGGAGACCCTCGCGGCGGGCCGGCAGAGCCTCCTCTTTCTCAACCGGCGCGGCTATGCGCCCCTCACGCTCTGTCGGGCCTGCGGGCACAGGCTGGCCTGTCCGCAATGCACCGCCTGGCTGGTGGAGCACCGCTCCCGCGGCGCCCTCGCCTGCCACCATTGCGGATTTCGCCTCAAGGCGCCTTCGGCCTGCCCGAACTGCGCCGAGGAGGACTCGCTGGTGGCCTGCGGGCCCGGCGTCGAGCGGGTGGCGGAGGAGGTGCAGGCCCGCTTTCCCGAGGCGCGGCTCGCCATGCTCTCCAGCGATCTCGTGCCGGGCCTCAAGGAGCTGCGCGCCGTGCTCGGTGCCATCGCGGCCGGCGAGGTGGACATCGTCATCGGCACTCAGATTGTCGCCAAGGGGCACCACTTTCCGGGCCTAGCCCTCGTCGGCGTCGTGGACGGCGATCTCGGTCTCGGCCAGGCGGACCCGCGCGCCGGCGAGCGCACCTTCCAGCTTCTCCAGCAGGTGACGGGCCGGGCCGGGCGCGAGGGCGCCGCGGGGCGCGGCCTGGTGCAGACCCATTTGCCCGAGCACACGGTGATGCAGGCGATCATCTCGGGCGATCGCGAGGCGTTCATCGAGCGCGAGATCGCGGCCCGGCAGGCGGCCCTCATGCCGCCCTTCGGCCGTCTGGCGGCGCTCATCGTCTCGGCCAAGCAGCGCGAGGCGGCCGCAAGCCATGCCCGCGCCCTCGCTCTCGCGGCGCCACCTGCGCGGCGGATCGACGTGCTGGGTCCGGCAGAGGCGCCGCTCGCGGTCATTCGCGGCCGCCATCGCTTCCGCATCCTGGTCAAGGCGCCGCGCGAGACCGATCTGCAGGCCTATCTGCGCCTCTGGCTCTCGGCGGCGCCGAAGGCCCGGGGCGATGTGCGCCTCGCCGTCGACATCGACCCCTACAGCTTCCTGTGAGCCACGATTTCGCAGCGCAGCGGCCGCCGCGCCCCAGGCCATGGCCATGCCGGACGACAGGCTCGCCCCGGTGGAGAAGCGTCTCGACGGGATCGAGGGCTCCATCGCGGGGCTGGCAGGCCAGATCGACCGCCTCGAGGACCGGGTCGGGCAGCTCGAGGGCCGGATGGATCGCCTCGAGGATCGGATGGGCCAGCTCGAGGGTCGGATGGATCGCCTCGAGGATCGGATGGGCCAGCTCGAGGGCCGGATGGATCGCCTCGAGGATCGGATGGGCCAGCTCGAGGGCCGGATGAACCGCCTCGAGGATCGCATGGACAAGCTCGAGAGCCGTGTCGCGG
>JALUTE010000018.1 GCA_027058255.1 Methyloligella sp.
GCAGGATCCGGACCGCGCCTGTCGCCGCCTGGGCCGCGCAGCGGGCCGAGGCCCTGGCGGCGACAGGCGCGGTCCGGATCCTGCGGCGCACCGGGGTTTTCGGGCGCTACGATTCCATGACCTTCGGGGCGGTGGAGACCGTGCCCGGCGCGGACCCGAAGGAGGGGCGCGCCTTGCGCGAGCGGTTCTGGACCTTTCACGTGCGCGCGCTCGTCTGCGCGACCGGTGCCGTGGAGCGCCCCCTGGTCTTTGCGGGCAATGACCGGCCCGGCATCATGCTGGCGGCGGCGGCGCGCACCTATGTGAACCGCTTCGCCGTGCGTCCGGGCCGCAATGTGGTGGTGTTCACCAACAATGACGATGCCTATCGCACCGCGCGCGATCTCGCGCGGGCCGGCGCGCGAGTGTCGGTCATCGACAGCCGGCCCGAGGCGGCGGTGCGGGGCGCGGCATTGGTGCCCGATTCCGTGGCCGTGCATTTTTCCCATGCCGTCGTGCAAGCGCGCGGGCGGCTGCGCATCCGTGCCGCGGAGGTGGTGCCGCTCGAAGGGCGCGCACGCGGGCGGCATGCCGCCGGCAGGACCATCCCGTGCGACCTGCTGTGCGTCTCGGGCGGATGGTCGCCGGACATCGCATTGCTCGGCCATCTGGGCCGGCGCCCGGTATGGCGCGAGGACATCGCCGGCTTCGTGATGGCCGATGCGCAGAAGGGCGTTCTCGCTGCGGGCGGTGCGGCGGGCGTGTTCGACCTCGAGGCCGTGCTCGAGAGCGGCGCGGCGGCGGGGCAGGCGGCAGCGCAGGCCTGCGGCGCGCGGGCCGGGATGGAGCCGCACGGGGCGCCGGATCGGACGGGGTCACCGGATCGGGCGGGGGTTCCGGAGCCCGGTGCGACGGCGGAGCGGGCGGGCCTGCCAGCCCTCGAGGTCGAGGCGCTTCCGGCCTATGGCATCGCGCCCCTCTGGCGGGTGCCGCAGGCGCTCTCCCCCGCCGGCACGGCCTTCGTGGACCTGCAGAACGACGTGACGATGGAGGACCTCGCCCTGGCCGTGCGGGAAGGGTTCGGCCATGGCGAGCATGCCAAGCGCTACACCACGCTCGGCATGGGAACGGATCGGGGCAGCCTCGGCAACGTCAACGGGCTGGCGATCCTCTCGGAGCTGACCGGCGTGCCCATGGCCGAGCAGAGCCCGACCACCTTCCGCCCGCCGGCCGTTGGGGTGAGCCTCGGGGCGCTTGCGGGCGAGGCGCGGGGCGCCGATTTCCGCCCCACGCGGCGCACGCCCATGCATGGCTGGCACGAGAGTGCGGGGGCCGTCTTCACCCATGCGGGTCTGTGGCTGCGGCCCTATTACTATCCGCGCGCGGGCGAGGATTTCGCCGCGGCCGTTGCCCGCGAGGTGCGCACGGTGCGCGGCGCCGTCGGCATGGTGGATGTCTCGACGCTCGGCAAGGTCGAGGTCACGGGGCCGGATGCCGGCACCTTTCTCGACCGGCTCTATATCAACACCTTCTCCCGGATGAAGGTCGGGCGGGCGCGCTACGGGGTGATGCTGCGCGAGGACGGGCTGGTGTTCGATGACGGAACGGTCTCGCGCCTCGGGCGCTCGCACTATTTCGTCACGGTGACGACGGTGAACGAGGCGCATGTGCTGCGCCACATGGCGTTCTGCCGCGAGGTGCTCTGGCCGGAGCTGGACGTGCGGCTCTCCAGCGTCGGCGAGGGCTGGGCGGGCATGGCGGTGGCGGGGCCGCGCGCGCGCGCCGTGCTGGCGCAGGTGATCGAAGGGCTCGCCCTCGACAACGACTCCTTTCCGTTTCTCGCCGTCGGTGAGGGGCGGATCGGCGGCGTGCGGGCGCGCATCCTGCGGATCAGCTTCTCCGGCGAGCTCGCCTATGAGGTCTACGTGCCGTCTCCTTACGGGCTCGGCGTGTGGGAGCGGATCATGGAGGCGGGCGCACCGCATGGCATCACCGCCTATGGCACGGAGGCGATGACGGTGATGCGGCTGGAGAAGGGCCATGTGGCGGGGCCGGAGATCGACGGGCGCACCACCGCGCACGATCTGGGGCTCGGGCGCATGATGTCCAGGCGCAAGGACTATGTGGGGCGTTGGCTGGCGGAGCGGCCGGCGCTCATGGCATCGGATCGGTTGCAGCTCGTCGGGCTGCGGCCTGCGGGGGCGGATGGCCCCATTCGCATGGGCGCCCATCTCGTCGCGGAGGCGGACGAGCGCCGGGCGCGGGCGGCAGCGATGGACGGCAAGGCCGCCTCCGAGGGCCATGTGACGACGGCGGCCTTCAGCCCCACCTGCGGGCACTGGATCGCGCTCGCGCTCCTGCGCGGCGGTGCGGCGCGGCATGGGGAGAGGCTGGTCGCGGTCTCGCCGGTCCATGGCGAGGCGCTGGCCGTCGAGGTGGTGGCGCCGGTGTTCGTCGATCCGGACGGGGAGCGGATGCGTGTCTAGTCTCGTGCGAGCGCAAAGTGCGTTTGCGAGCGGGCTCGATGCCTTGCACCGGCCCTCGGCAGGCCGGCGCGCGGGCGACGTTGTGATCGCGGACAGGCCGGGCCTTGCCCAGTTCCAGGTCGTGCCGCAGAGGGGCGAGGGCATGCGCCTTGCCGAGGCGGTGGCGCGGCTCACCGGGCGGGAGGCTCCGCTGCCGCCGCGTCACGGGGCTGCCGGGCACGGCTTCGTTTTCTTCGCCACGGGGCCGCTGGAGATGTGGGTGATGGCGCAGGACAACGCGTCCGCGCACGCCGCATCCGGCGCGCTCGAAGGGCTCCTGGGCCTCGGCGAGCGGGTGGCCGTGTTCGACCAGAGCGCGGCGCGCGCGGTGTTGGCGCTCTCGGGGCCGTGCGCCGAGGCGCTCCTCGACAGGGGCACGACGCTCGATCTGGCAGGCGGCGGCCTGCCGGCACCCGGCGCGGCGCACACCATGGCGGCGCATATACCCATTCTCCTCGTCAGGCGGTCGCGGGCGCCGGTCTTCGAGCTGAGCGTGCCGCGCAGTTGGGCGGGCTCCTTTCTGGCGTGGCTTGCCCGCGCCCTCGACGGCTGGGGCTCGGTGGTCGCGGACGGGGAGGCGCCGTCCATCTCGCGTTAACGCATTCGGGCCAAGGTGTCGGGGTCGGTCTTGCGCCGGGTTGGCACGCGCTTGCAGCGCGCCCCTTGGCCGCAATGGCGTTGCCGGCGCAGCGCCTCCAACTGGTCTTGCGTAGAGGTTGCCCATGATGGTTTTGCGTCCGGATCGCATTCGCCGCGCAGGCTCGTCCGTCTCCGGCTTCGGAATGCATGGGAGGCGCTGGTGCGCTCATGGCCGCGTTGGTGTGCTCGCCGTGCTGCTCGCCCTGGCGATGGGCGCGGGGCGAGCGGGAGCCGAGCGCGTGCGCTGGGACTATTGGGCGAGCCGGGACGATGTCGGCTCCCCTGCCGCGGCAAGACGCACCGCGCCCCCGCGCCCATCGCTCGGCGCGAGCCGTCGCGGCAGGTTCACTCCCCCCCCGGGCACGCGCGGACGCCGGCCCGCATCGCGCGGCATTTTCAGTTTCTTCGCGCCTTACGAGCCGGGGCCGCTCTTCGTTCCGGGCGTGCCCGAGGGCGCCTCGCCCTCCAGCCGCCCGCCCCGGCCGACCGGCTATCGGACGCTCTGCGTGCGCCTGTGCGATGGCTATTACTGGCCGGTCAGCTTCTCCACCTCGCGAAGCCGGTTCCATCGCGATGCGCAAATGTGCCGGTCGAGCTGCGCGGCGCCGACGCGCCTCTTCTACGCGCCGAGCCCCGGCATCGAGCCCAGGACCATGATCGACCTCACCGGACGGCGCTATGGACGGCTTGCCAATGCCTTTCGCTATCGCCGCGAACGGGTGAGATCCTGCTCCTGCCGGCCCGAGCCCTGGTCGGCGGAGGCCAGACAGCGCCATGCCAGCTATCGCGGGCTCGGTGCGGCCGGGCTTGCGGAAAGCGATAAGGCATGGCCGGAGAGTGCGGCGGTGGCGGAGCGCCGAGTGCGCGGGACCCCGCCCGAGACCGCGAGGCGCGTGCTCCGCGTGCCGCGCCCCGTTCCCCATCGCGGCGTTGTGGCCACGCCGCCGAGACCGGCGCCGGCGAGCGCGAGCGCCCGCCGTCCGGTGAGGGAGTGGAAGTGGCGCCATCAGAGGCGGCGGGCCTGGGGAAGCGCCCGCCGCCGCCCGCCCGCCAATCTGGGCTATCGCGGCAGCCTCTGGTTCTGAGCCCCGGGGCCATGCGGCCGGTCAGCCGGTGAGGGCGTCGATCTCCTTGGCCAGCCAGATGTCGCGCTCCGTCACGCCGCCTGCCTCGTGGGTGGCGAGGGTGACCTCGACCCGGTTCCAGACATTGGACCACTCGGGATGGTGATTGTTCTTTTCCGCGAGCAACGCCACGCGGGTCATCCAGCCGAAGGCCTCGTTGAAGTCGCGAAAGGTGAAGCTGCGCGTGATCGCATCGCGCCCGTCCACCTCCGCCCATCCCTTGAGGCTTGCCAGCGCCCGCGCCCGATCCTCGCCCGTCAGTCGTTCAGCCATGGCTCGTCCCTCATTCTCTGCCTGCTCGCCGTTCCCCGCTCCCTGCCCTCTGCTCTCCCACTCTTGTCATGCCATGTGCGCCATGCGAAGGGAACGCCCATCGTGCCCCATCACGACAGAGCGGAGCCCGTGAGCCATGCCCCATCGCATTCTTCTCGTCTGCCTCGGCAATATCTGCCGCTCCCCCATGGCGGAAGGCGTTCTGCGCCGGATGGCCGAGGAGGCCGGACTGGATGATGCGCTCATCATCGACTCGGCCGGGACGGGCGACTGGCATGTGGGCCATCCCCCCGACCAGCGGGCGCTGGCGGCGATCAGCAAGCGGGGCATCGACATTTCGGACCTCAGGGCGCGCCAGGTCGGCCCGGAGGATTTCGCGCGCTTCGATCTGCTGCTCGCCATGGACAGGGACAACCGTGCCGATCTCCTGGACATGGCCCCCACGCCGGAGGATGCGCGCAAGGTGCGCCTGTTCCTGGACTTCGCGCCCGAGACCGGTGTCGCCGAGGTTCCCGATCCCTATTATGGCGGGCGGCAGGGCTTCGAGACCGTGCTCGATCTGATCGAGGCGGCAAGCCGCGGCCTGCTCGATCATATCGGCGAGAAGATCCGCCGCACCGGCTAGCGCACAAACGCAAACGAAACTCACGCCTACTCTCCGTCATCACCCGGCTTGACCGAGTGATCCAGAGCCTGCCCCCGGCTCGATCGGGGGGCAACAAACGCGGAGCTTGCCGCCCTGGATTGCCGCGTCACGCGCGGCGAAGACGCGTATCTTGTGCTTGCGTCTCTGCATTAGGTGGCGGTGGCGGCAAGCTCCAGCAGGACCGGCGCATGATCGGACGGGCGCGGCCAGTCGCGGGCCTCGTCCAGAACCGCCATCTCTCGCACATGCGCCTCGAGGCCCGGCGTCACCCAGACATGATCGAGGCGCCGGCCCCGGTTGGAGGCCCGCCAGTCCCGGGCCCGGTAGCTCCACCAGGTGAACAGCCGCTCCTGCGGCGGGACGACGTGGCGCATGGCGTCGACCCAGCCATAGGCCGCCATGACGCGCTCGAGATGGGCGACCTCGACGGGCGTGTGACTCACCACCTTGAGGAGCTGCCTGTGGGACCAGACGTCGGTCTCGAGCGGTGCGACGTTCAGATCGCCGAGCAGAATGGCGGGCGCAGGGGTGCGCTCCCTGGCGCGGGCGGCCTTGCGCCTCTCGTCTCTCAGCCAGCGCGCCATGGCGTCGAGATAGGCGAGCTTCTGGGCGAATTTCGGATTCTCGTCCGGATCGGGCACGTCGCCGCCCGCGGGAACGTAGAAATTGTGGATCACCAGGGGCGGCCCGTCGGCGCCGGCGGGCGCAAAGGCCCGCCTGTCCACCTCGACCGCCAGATGGCGCGCTTCGTCGGTGCCGTTGAAGTCGCGTTGCTCCCGGTGCGCGATGGGCAGGCGCGAGAGGGTGGCGACCCCGTGATAGCCCTTCTGACCGTTCACGATAACGTGATCGAAACCGAGCTTTCGCAGCGCCTTCTCGGGAAACTGGCCGTTGGCGCATTTGATCTCCTGAAGGCATAGAATGTCGGGCGCGCAGCGCTCCACCAGCCGCGCCACCAGGTCGAGGCGCAGACGCACGGAGTTGACATTCCAGGTGACAATGCGAAGCGATCGGGTCATCGGGCCTCCTTGGCATGGCGGGGGCTTTGCGCTATCACGCGCGGCGGGGGATTACAATCCGTTGAAATCGCGGACAAAAAAAGCGCCCAACCAGAGACTGGTTGGGCGCAGATAAGCGCTTCATGCGCGGTGCGCCGGGAGGGAAGCCGGCGCGCGCGGGTGCGTCTTCGGCTAGACGGGGGGCACTACCGATGAAGATCGACGTCACCCGCGATATCTCCAAGATAGTCGCCTGGCCCCGAATTTCAATCACCCCTGTGGAAAAAAGTTCACATCTCTTGTCCGATTGTGTCGCAATGGGACAGGCGCGAGGCATTCCCTCCCTCCGGCATGTCGAGCCGTTCTGCGCGTCCACGCGCGGCTCCTCACTCCCCCGCCTCGCTCCCTTCTCCTCTCCTGCGGCATGCGGGGGGCACAGGGCGCGCCGCGATTCACGCGCCTTCAGCGGCGCGATGACGGCGAGATCGTGCGCACGCCCTCGGCAAGCAGATCGGTGAGGTCAATGGCATTGGTGGGATGCGGGATGGTGTTGCAGGTCACGATGCGCGCGACGCCGGCTGCCTGCAGGGCCGCGTAGGCATCGCCGGCGAAGACGGCGTGCACACC
>JALUTE010000019.1 GCA_027058255.1 Methyloligella sp.
GGGCCAGCCGGGGCGCGGGGCGTTTCGGGAGATGCGTGGCGCAGGCGCACGGGAACCCATACGCCCTCGCGCGCTGGTCTTCAACAGGGCAATCGCTCGAAAGACGTCAGCAAACGCATGAACTCCCGAGGCGCATCGCGTGCACGCACTGATAGCGCAATCGCTGCTCTCCTTCACGTCATCCACGTCATCACCCTGCCCGGGCTTGACCCGGGGATCGGACCGGGTGATCCAGAGCCTGCCCCCGGCTCGATCGGGGGGCGGCAATCTCGGAGGTTGCGGCCCTGGATCAAAGGGTCTGGGCCCGGCGATGACGAAAAGAGAGGCGATTTTGGGCTTCGAGCGATTGCCGTGGGTCTTCAAGCGCGCGCATTGGCCGGGGCGCGGCTCGGGAGCGTGATGCGGAAGAGGGCGCCCCGGCGGCTCTCGACAAGGGCGATGCGCCCGCCATGGGCCTGCACGAGCTCGGCGGCGATGGCGAGGCCAAGGCCGGTTCCGCCCTTGCGGACCGTGCCCTGGAAGGCCTGGAAGAGATGCGTCCTCGCCGCCTCCGGAACGCCCGGCCCCGTGTCCGAAACCTCGATGATGACGGTGCGCCTTTCCTGCTCCGCGGTCTGCCTGCGCTTGGGCACGATGCGGCTCTGCCCCGCTTGCGGGCGCTCGTGCGGCTCAATGCGGGCCGAGATGCGGATCTCGCCTTCCTCGCCGCGCTCGGGGGTCATCTCGATGGCCTCGCAGGCATTGCGGGCGAGATTGGAGAGCACGCGGAAAAGCTGGTCCCGGTCGGCGTGGATCTCCAGCCCCTCGGGGATGTCGACCACGAAGCGGGCCATGCCGGGCCGCGGCAGGGCCAGGCTCTCGCCCACCTCCGCGACGAGCTCGGCGAGCCGGAAGCGCGAGCGCTCGGGCACCGGCTCGCGGGCGCGGCCATATTTCAGGGTCTCGGTGCACAGCCTGATGGCACGGTCGAGCGCCTTGATGAGCTTGGGCGCGAAACGCTGGACCGTCGGGTCCGGAACGGCGCTGAGGCGGTCGGAGATGAGATGCGCCGTGGAGAGCATGTTGCGCAGGTCGTGATTGATCTTGCTGATGGCAAGGCCGAGGGCGGCGAGCCGGCTCTTGTTCTGCAAGGTCTGGGAGAGGTCGCGCTGCATGTTGGCGAGCACACGCTCGGCGGTGCCGATCTCGTCCTCGCGGCCGGAGGGAATGATGATGCGGCCCGAATCCTCCGGGTTCTCGGCAAAGGCGAGCATGTTGCGCACCATGCGCCGGATGGGCCGGACGAGCAGGGTGTTGAGGGCCACATAGACGAGCGCGGCGGTGATGATGGAGATGACGATGGACAGGCCCAGAATGTTGAGCGCGAAGCGCAGCATGGCCGCCTTGAGCGGGGCCTGGGCGATGACGATCTCGATGAACTCGCCGGTGGCGAAGCCCGGCTGGCCGCGCACGCGGATATAGCGCTCGCCGCTCTGGAAGAACACGGCAAGGGCGTCGAGCACCTCGGCAAAGGTGTAGCCCTCGCGCAGGTCGTAATGCCCCTCGACCATGATCGGCATCTCGGTGGCCAGGATCAGCCGGCGCGCATCGCCCAGCTTGACCGCGATGGCGTGCACCCGCGCGCTTTGCAGCAGCTCCCTGCGAAGCCGCACGGGCAGGGCGCCGCCCGGCGCCGCCTCGGTGGCGAGCGATGCGATCTGCGCCGCCGCGAGCCGCTCCATCAGCCAGGTGCGCCGGAAATTGGCGACCGAAGGCACGAAGATCAGCACCTCCGCGATCATCACGAAAATGATGGTGAGAACCAGCAGCTTGGTGGAGAGGCCCATGCCGCCCCGCCATTGCGGACCGCCCTCCCGGCGATCCCACGCCCTCTCGCTGCGCTCGGCCGCTCCGGCGGGTTGTTCGGTTTCGCGCTGCAACACCTGTCGGCTCTCTCGCATGTCCGGCCGGCGCGCGCTCGGCGCCCACCCGGCCTATCCCAGCTTGGCGAGCAGCTTGATGACCCGCCGGACCAGATCGTTCCCCAGCTTCGGCATATAATACATATAGGCAACTCTTCTGTTGATTTCGCCGAGGGTCGGGTAGGGCGCGATCATGCCCGTCAGGGCGCCGATCTTGAGGCCGGCAGAGACGGCGAGCGACCAGACATGGATCAGCTCGCCCGCATGCTCGCCGGCGATGGTGGCGCCGAGAATGCGGCCCTTGGGCGTGGTGGTGACCTTGACGAAGCCGTCGGTCACCCGCTCGGCCTGGGCGCGGTCGTTCTCCTGATAGGGCCAGCGCAGTACGTTGATCTTCTTGTGGCGCCTGCGCGCCTCGTCCTCGGTCAGCCCCACATGGGCGAGCTCGGGATCGGTGAAGGTCACCCAGGGCATGAGGTCCGGATTGACCCGTGCCGGCAGACGGAAGAGGGCGCGGCGTATGACGATGCCGGCCTGATAGTTGGCCGCATGGGTGAATTGCGGCCCTCCGGTGACGTCGCCGATGGCGTAGACCCGCCGATTGGATGTCTTGAGCCCCCTCGAGACCTTGATGCCGGTGCGGTCGTGGCGGATGCCGGCGGCATCGAGGTTGAGGCCGTCGATATTGGGTCTGCGCCCCGTGGCCACGAGCAGGTGCGTTGCCTCGACGATCTCCCGCTCGCCGTCGGCGATGATGGTGACGGCGATGCCCTCGCCGGCTCTTGCAACCTCTGCCACACGCACGCCTTCGCGAATGTCGATCCCCTCCGCGCGCAGCTTCTTGAGGACGATCTCGGCGAGCTCCGGGTCGTCCTTGGCGAACGCCTTCTGCGCCTCGAGAACGATGACCCGGCTGCCCAATCGGGAATGCGCCTGCGCCAGCTCCAGGCCGATGGGGCCGGCGCCGATCACGATCAGCCGGCGCAGGGGCTCGGTGTTGGAGAAGATGGTCTCATTGGTGAAATAGGGCACCTGGTCCAGGCCGGAGATCGGTGGCACGGTGGGCGAGGAGCCGGTCGCAACCACGAAGCGGCGCGCCTGGATCGCGTGCTCGCCGGCAAGCACGGTGCGCTTGTCGCGGAACTGGGCCGGCGCCTGGATCACACGCACGCCGAGGCCGGTGAACCGCTCGACCGAGTCGTTGGGCGCGATGGCGGCGATGACCTCCTGCACATGGGCGTGCACGGCTTCAGCGTTGATGGTAGGGCTCGTCGGCGTGACGCCGAAGGGCTGGCTCGTGCGCATGAGCTGGGCGCGCCGCCCGGCCGCGAGCAGGGCCTTGGAGGGCACGCAGCCATAGTTGAGGCAATCGCCGCCCATCTTGCCGCTCTCGACCAGAACCACCGAGACCCCGAGTTGCGCCGCCGCGGCCGCCACCGACAGCCCGCCCGATCCGGCGCCGATCACGCAAATGTCCGGCCTGAGTTGCTCGCCCATGAAGGCCCCCTTTGGCTGAAGGATTGGCGCACCGGCTCGCGCGCCGGCAACAAGGTGACTGTTGTATCTGAAGGAGCGTTCCGTTGAAAACGCAAGATGAGATCGGGACGCTGTGGACGGTGGGGCTGCTCCCGCCGGAAAAAGCGCGCAAGGGCCGGGGGCGCGGAAGAAGACGGCCTGCGGGACCAAGGGCGCCAATCCGGTTTTCGGGACCGCGGCAAGACCGATGCGCGCCGCGCCGGCCTGGTGCAATGGCCGCAACGGCCCCAACATGGCCGGAGCGTCAGCCCTTCGCCCGCCTCCGGCGCAGCTTTCTCGCGATCACCGGGATGATGGCGACGATGCCGAGGGCGGCGAGGGCGGTCAGCAGCTCGGGCGTGACCAGGTTCGACGTGTTGATGGAGAGCGTGCAATCGAGCCCGCCCTCGCGTGCTGCCCGCGCCAGGCACGCCTGCTGATCGGCGATCGCCTCGCGCACGACGCTGTCGAGGCCCGCGCCCAGAAAGGCATAGGCCATGGTGCCGGGGATGATGCCGACCAGGGTGCCGATCACATAGGTCCTGAGCGGCACCCCGAGAAGAGCGGGGGCGAGATTGACCAGCCAGAACGGAAAGGCCGGAACGAGGCGCAGGAACAGGAGATAGTTGAGCGCATCCTCCTGAAAACCGTCCCGCAGCTTGGCGAGCCAGGGCCCGGCCCGTGCCGCCAGGGGCTCGCCGAAGGAGGTCTTGGCGATGAGGAAGATGATGGTGGCGCCGATGGTGGCGGCGATGATGGTCGCGGGGCCCGCCGTCAGCCACCCGAACAGGAGGCCGCCGGTGAGCGTCAGCGCCGCGCCGCCGGGCAGCGAGAGGGCCACGACGACGATATAGACGCCCATATAGGCGAGCAGGGCGAGCGCCCAGTTCTCGGCAATGAAGGCCTTCAGCAGCTCGCGGTGCTGGGCGATGGTCTCGAGGGTGAGATAGTGGTGCCAGCCCTGGGAGACGATGAGGCCGGCAGCGGCGGCAAGCACCAGGAGCGGTGCCAACCGCCTGACCCAGCCGCTGCGGGCCGGGCCCATCTTGTCACCGCGCGTCGGGTCCATGATCTCGCTCTCTCGGCCATGCGGTCCGGGGGCGGAGCGGGCTGCGCCGGCGCGCGGCTCTCGCCTCTCAACGCCGGACATCGTTGAGAGCCCAATCATACACATAGGCGGAAATGGATTTCACCTTGGCAAGACGCCGCTTGAGCTCGGGAGAGGCATAGCGCCTGAGATGGGCGAGCACGGCCTTCTCGCTGCCTCCGAAATCCTCCTGGAACCAGGTGTAGATCTTGGAGGCCGTGGCCCTGGTGCCGTGCACGGTGACGCCGCGCACGGAGTTGATGTAGTCCCGGGCGCCGGCCTCCAGCATGGTCTCGAGCCTGGCGCCCGTATAGGCCTCGAGGGCGAGATTCGGGCAGCCGATGGAGGCGCAGTTGACGGCGTAATGGATGCGGGCATCGCGGAAGATGGCGCGCAGGATGTCGTGCTCGATATTGTCGAGGCTGAGGGCGATGCCGTTCACGCGCACCACCTTCTTGCGCCAGGGGCCGGGGAAGAAGAAGCTGGTCAGCCTGATCTTGCGGATGGAGCTCACGGGGTAGTGCTCCAGAATGATGTCCACGGTCTTGGCGTTGTAGAGATTGACCCAATAGGCGAACTGCTCCTTGCGCTCGAGGCGGGTCGGATCGACGTTCTCGAGCATGGCGATATAGGCCTTGAGAGCCTTGTGTCCGCCCTTCTTGAATGCGGCATAGTCGACGCGGTTGAGACCCTCGCCATCCGGCTTCACATAGGCCCTGATGAGGCGCGTCCAGGCCGAATGATCCACCCGGCCATTGGCGCCGGGCGCAGACCTGGCGAAGGCGGCGGTGATCTCTCCGGCCCGGGCGGCGGGTGGCGCCAGCACCGCGGCCACGAGCACGAGCGCCGCGAGGCCGGCCGCGAGCGCGCGCACCCGGCATGTGCATGCCGTCCGCCATGCGGCGTGCGTGATGTCTGCTTGCATTTGGCTCTCCCTGTCCGCCACCGGACCGATGACCGGTCCTGACCATGTCCGGCCCCCAAGATAAAGGGTGTGCCCGAGCGAAGAACGCCCTTCTCAAGCCATCGTGAAGGCATGTCAGAATTGTTGAAGCCCGCGACGATGCGCCCAACGCGCCAAGAGCATGGCGCGACCGGTGCGTCAATTGACTTGAAAGGAGTGCCCCCCTATAAGCGCCACAATTCCTCAAGAGGCGGCCTGCCGGTTCATGTCCCTTCCCGTGCCGTGGCGGGGACGGGTGGCGGGCATCCGCCGATCGTGTGTCGAGGGCGATGGCCGTCATGGGCGCAAGCCCGGATGCGTTTTGGAGACACAGGCGTGAAGAGAACCTACCAACCAAGCGTGTTGAAGCGAAAGCGCCGGCACGGATTTCGGGCGCGCAAGGCGACCAAGGGCGGTCTCAAGGTCTTGGCGAGACGGCGCTCGCGCGGGCGCAGCCGGCTGTCCGCCTGAGGGCCCCCTCGCGGCATCCTGGCGGCACGGGCGGTGCCGTCGGGCCCTTGCGGCTGTCCGCCGGCGAGGAGGTGGCTCGCATCCTGGGCGAGGCGTGCGCCGTGCACGGCCGCAGCCGCCTGCTGGCGGCCGGATTGTCCCACTCGGCTCGTTTGGCAGGCTGCCAGCCTGCAAGCGGAGCGGGCCTGGCAAGCGGTCAGCGGGGCCATGAAGCTCGAGACCCTGAAGCGACGGTCTGAGTTTCTGGCCATGCGGCGCGGCGTGCGGTGGCAGACGCCGGCCTTCGTGCTTCTGGCGCGGCGGGCCGCGAGCGAGCGGGCCGATGCGCCGCCGCGTTTCGGCTTCACCGTCACGCGCAGGCTGGGCAAGGCAGTGGTGCGCAACCGGGTGCGGCGCCGATTGCGCGAGGCGGTCCGGTCCCTGGCCGAGGGGCGTGCACGGCCCGGGCACGATTATGTATTGATTGCGCGGCCGGGCGCGCTAGAACGGGATTTCGCAGCGCTGCGCGCGGATCTGGAGAAGGCGCTTGACAGGGTCCATGGCCGTTTGGCGGACGAGCAGCAGGGCGCCGCACGCCGGCAGCGCGGGCAGCGGGAGCGTTCGCCGGTTGCCGGTCGGAGCGAGCCGCACGACGATGCGTGATGATGAATGAGGCGCGAGAGGCGCGAGGATGGACGAGCAAAACAATCGGAATTTCTTTCTGGCCATCCTGCTCTCGGTCGTCGTCCTAATCGTCTGGCAGGTCTTCTATGCGGGACCCAAGGTCGAGCAGGAGAAGAGCCGGCGGGCAGCCGAGACGAGCAAGAGCCGCGTCGTCGCGCCCGGCGAGGCCCTGCGGCCCGGCGCGGGCTCTCCGGCGGGCCAGGCCGGTGCCGGCGGGCAGAGCGCTTCAT
>JALUTE010000020.1 GCA_027058255.1 Methyloligella sp.
CCTCGCCGGCAGCGCCGGCAGCCGGCGAGGTGTCCAGCGCCCTGCCGCCGACCGACGCGACGCCGCCCGAAGGGATGAGCCTCGCCGATCTGCCGCCCGGCGTGCAGGAGGAGCTCGTGCCCATCATTCCCAACGTGCCGGCTGCCCCCTCCGGTGGCAACAGCTCCGCCGTCACGGTGCCGGAGGCGATCCAGCCGCCTGCACCGACCCCGCAGCCCGCCAGCCCGAGCGCCCTTGCTCCGGCCCTCGAGCCGGAGGCCGCCCAGCCGGACACCGACGACGACGAGGAGCTCGGCGGCCTTCCGTCGGACATAAAGGGCCTGAGCGCCCCCACCCAGGCCGACATTGCGGCGGCCCCGAAGATCAACCGGCAGCGGCGCGCGGCCCTGTCCTCCGGCCCCGTGGTTCCCGATCCCGGAAGGCCGGAGACGGCAAGCCCCCCCGCGCCCTCCGCAAGCGCCATCGTGAAGGCGAAGGAGCACATCCGCCGCGGCGACCGCCTCATGCGCAATGGCGACGTCGCAGGCGCGCGCAAGCTCTATCTGGATGCCGCTCGCTTCAGTGCGCCCCATGCCGCGCTGGCACTCGGGCGGTCCTATGATCCGAACTATTTCCGCAGGATCAAATCGCCCAATGCGAAGCCGGACGCGGCCACCGCGCTGCAATGGTACCGCAAGGCGGTTGCCGGCGGTCTTCCCTCCGCACAGGTGAAGATTGCGCGCCTTCTGAAAACCATGGGCCAGTAGCGCGGCTGGAACCCGCCATCAGCGCTCCGTCTGCCTGATCGGCGGTCCGGAGCGAGGTGCGATACAGGGCCGGACAGCCATGTCCGGCCCGCTTTTCACGCTCCCTCGCGGCGCCGACCCATCGTGCCAGAAACGATTGCACAGACCGCAGTTCTTACTTCGTGCCGCGCAGCGCGAGTACGGCATCCAGGATCGCCGGATCGTCCCATTCGCGCCCACCGATCGCCTTCAAGACCATGCGCCCGGCGGGATCGACGACCACCGTGGTGGGCAGGCCGATGGTCCGCCAGGCGCGCGAGACGGCGCCGGTCTTGTCGATCAGGACCGGAAAGGTGATGTCGTAATCAGTCAGAAACGCCCAGATCCTGTCCTCATTGCCCCCCACATGGATGGCAAGGAGCACCACCCCCTTGTCCTTCACCTTCCGCCAGGCGCGCTCCATGGCGGGCATCTCCTTGCGGCAGGGCGGACACCAGGTGGCCCAGAAATTCACGATGAGAACCTTGCCGGCCCAATCCTCGAGGGTGCGCATCGTGCCATCGGTGTCGGGAAGGCGAAAGGCCGGCGCTTGCGGCTTTCCGGGAATGGGCTGAAGCAGCCGGCGCATCTTTCCGGCCTCGGCGGGCGAAAAGGGGCCGCTCGCCGCGGCAAACAGGCCGGCAATCAGACCGAGCGACAGCATCGCCAGCACCGCCAGGACGGCGGGCGTGATACGCAGGGACATGGCTCGTCTCATTGTCCGCATTCGAGCCCCCGGATGCGCGCGCTGTGCCGCTCATCCCCGTTCAGCCAATGGACCTCGAGATCGATCCGGGCTCCCGCGGGAATGGGAAAGGTGATCATGCCCCAATTGTAATCGGTCGGCCCATAGGTCTGGCGGGTCGGGAAGAGCGCCCAGTGGAAGGCAACGCCAGCGGTCTCGTCGGCGCCGCGCGCCTTCCAGACCTTGGCCCAGTCCTCGCGCAGGCGCGGCGCGATGGACCGGCCGTTCCAATGCGCCCGCCATTGCTTGAGCAGAATGACCACGGGCGGGCTTCCCGGCCTCTCATGCGCGCTGCCCATGGAGGAGCCGAAAATGCACACGCTTTGCACCACGAACTCCGTATCCGCCTTGGTAAAGCCGCGCCCGCCGAGAAAGGCGCGCACATTGTCGGGGCGAAGCTGGGTGAGGGTGAGCTTCAGGCCCTGGCCGCGATAGTGCCATTGCACGACGCCGGGACCGCTCGGAATGCTCGGATCCGCCGCCTCCCCCGCCGATTGCGCCCAAGAGGGCCCGACGCTCGGCGAGACCATGAGAACGGCAAACGCGATCCGGAGCACGGCACGGGCGAGGCGCCGGCTCAGCCCTGGCGCCTGCCCCTGTCCGCGTGCTCCATCATGCACCGCGTCTCGCATCACCCGGCCAGGCTCCCCCTCATCCGCCGAGAAACGCCTCGATGGCGTCGGCCGCATCCTCGGCAAAGAAGTCTCGGAAGAAATGATCCGCATCCTCGATCACCGCGAGCGAGACGTGCTCGTTCGCGGCCGCGATCGGCTTGACCGCGTCAACGAGCCCCGTGACCACCTGATCCTCCGTGCCGACAATGACCAGAACCGGCACCTTGATCCTGGTGAGCAGGCTGGGGGTGTCACGGCGCGCATCGGGTGCGTAATAATTGACGAAGGCGGCGGCCGTCACCTTGGCATCCTTGCAATAGATGAAGCCGACCTTCTCCAGAAAGGCATCGCCCTTGCCGGCGGCGACCATCTTGCGCGCACGCGCCAGCACCTCGGCGAGCGGCGTGCCATAGCGCTTGGCATAGCTCTTCGCCGCCTCGTCGGCGCTCCAGCGCATGGGCGCGAGCAGCACGACCTGGCTCACAACGGGATCGGGGCGCTCGACGGCGAACCACGCGGTCTGGTTGCCGCCGCGGGAATGGCCCATCAGAACCACGCGCTTTGCGCCCTTGGCCTTGAGCCAGCCGAGCCAAGCGCCGATCTCGTCGAGGGCATCGGTGTGCCGGTGCGTGTGGGGCGTGGCGCAGTCATACATGCCGGTGCGCTTGTCGAGCCCGAGGCTCAGGCTGATGGCGAGGCTGTTCCAGCCGCGCTCGGCAAGGGCCGTCTGCATGGCGCGGATCACCTCCATGCCATTGTGGGCCAGCGTGCCATGGGTGATCAGGATGACGCCATCGGCGAGCGTCTTGCCCTCGGCCTGAACGAGCTTGGCATTGAGGGTGAGGCCCTTGTGGGCCAGCGTCACGGCCTGTCCCCCGGTATCGGCGAGGAGGGCGCGCGGCGAGGCGATGGCGAGAGCAGCCAGCGCGAACAGGGCCAGGATCAGGCCGCGGGCAGCGGACAAGCGCAGGCAGCGCCTTGCGCGCGGCGGGCGGTGGCAGGCGGAGGCGGCATGAGCAAACGGCACGATCGGTGTTCCTCCCTCGGGCTTGCGTGTGCGGGCTGCGGGCCAATAAGGCAATTTCGCGGCGGGCCGTCAAGGAGAAGGCAACGCCGCCGTGGTCGCTTCCGGCACGCCGGCCGCCTCAGGGCAGAACTCGGGGCAGAACTCAGGGCAGGAGATGCGCCTCGCGCCAGGCGGCGGCCGCGCGCTCGGCAGCCGCGCGCTGTGCCTTCGGCAGAGAGGCCACGATCACGTCGAGGCGCATGTCGCTCACCCCGGCGGCGCGGGCGATCAGGTGCCATTTCGCCGCCTCGACGGGATTGCGCTCGAAGACCACGCCATAGGCCAGGAGCCGCGCCAGGCGGTTCTGGGCGACCGGATTGCCCTTGAGGGCCGCGCTGCGAAAGAGCTCGGCCGCACGCCGCGGGTCCTTCTTCACACCGCGCCCCTTGAACAGCATGACCGCATATTCCACCTCCGCCTCGGGCAGGCCGGCGGCCGCGGCCTTGCCGATCCATTCCGCCGCCTTGGTGACGTCCTCCGGAACGCCGCGACCAATGCTGTAGAGCACCCCGAGATCATATTGCGCCTGGGCGTGCCCCTGTGCGGCCGCCGCCTCGAACCAGCGCACGGCCTGGCGCACATCCGCGGGCCGGCCATCGCCGTCCACATAGATGAGCGCGAGATTGTACTGGGCGACCGCCAGCCCGGCCTTGGCGGCCTTCTCGAACAGGTCCGCGGCGCGCTTGCGATCGCGCGGCACGCCGCGCCCCTCCGCATAGAGGAGGCCCAGGGCGAAGGCCGCCTCCATGTCGCCGCGCCGGGCGCCGGCCTCATACCATCGGGCCGCCTCGGCAAGGCTCTGAGGAACGCCAAGGCCACGAGCGAAAATCTCGCCGGCCAGCGTATGGGCCGCCGCATGCCCCTGGGCTGCGGCCTTGCGGGCGAGCTCCAGCGCGGACAGGTAGCGGCCGAGCTCGAAAGCCTCGAAAGCCCGGTCGGCGAGGCTGGCCGCCTTGGCGGAGGACCTCGCGCCCTTTGCGGCCTTCCCGGACCGCTTGCTCCGCCTGCCGGGCTCCGAGCGGTGCTTGCGCCCCGTCTTCCCTTTCGCGAGAGGCAGCCGATCGCCCTTGCGCGCAACCGGCACCGTTTCGGTCCGGCGCAACCACGCATTCGGCTCGGATGCGGGAGCGGGCGCGGCCGCCAGCCCCATGAGCCCCGCCAAGATGAGAGCTGCGAGCAAAAAGCGCCGTGTCATGACAAAACCTCTGACGATGCCCTGGCCTCGCGGATCAGCGCGGTGCGTCCGTCTTGCCTCGCCCTTGGCTGCGAGGAGCGCTGCGAAGCGCCGCCTCGAGCGCCGCAACCGGCCCACCGGCCGCTGCCTGAAACGCCGCGCCGAGGGCGATGAAATCGGCGCCCGCGCGGGCAAGCTCCACCGCCTCTGCGATATCGGCCACATCCCACGCCACGCATGGCACCTCGAAGAGCTCCGCCCACCAGGCGATGCGCGCGCGCCGGGCCGCGCGGTCGCCCTCGCGCCCGCCGAGCGCCGCGAAGGCGAGATAGTCCGCCCCCTTCTCGCCGAGGACCATGGCCTCGTGACGGGTCTCGCCGACGCCGACCCCGACAATGGCATCGCTGCCGAGCACGGCGCGCGCGCCGTCATAGCGCTCGGCAAGGCCGGGCCCGTGCGCAAGATGCACGCCATCGGCGCCGAGCCGGCGCGCCTCGGCCGGATCATCGGCAATGAGAACGGCAACATTGTGGGCCTGGGCCCGGGCGAGGAGATCGCGCCCCGCCTCCCCCACCGGCACCGCGCCCGAGAGCAGCAGGGCCGCCACGTCGCCCGCCTCGAGCGCGTGGGCGCAGGCGTCCACGTCGCGGGCCATCAGGGGATGGGGCGCGATGAGATAGAGCCGTGGCGTGGTCATCGCATCGCCGCTCCGTCCTCACTCCCACTCGATGGTGCCGGGCGGCTTGGAGGTGATGTCGTAGACCACGCGATTGATCCCCCGCACCTCGTTGATGATCCGGGTGGCCGTGCGGCCGAGGAAATCGTGGCTGAAATCATAGTAGTCGGCCGTCATGCCGTCGGTGGAGGTGACGGCCCGGAGGGCGCAGACATATTCATAGGTGCGCGCATCCCCCATGACACCGACGGTCTGCACCGGCAGCAGAACGGCGAAGGCCTGCCAGATCGCGTCATAAAGGCCCGCCTTGCGGATCTCCTCGAGATAGATGGCGTCCGCCTTGCGCAGAATGGCGAGCTTCTCCCGCGTCACGCCGCCGGGCAGGCGGATGGCGAGGCCCGGCCCCGGGAAGGGATGGCGGCGGATGAAATGCTCCGGCAGGCCGAGCTCACGCCCGAGCGCCCGCACCTCGTCCTTGAAGAGCTCGCGCAGGGGCTCCACCAGCTCCAGCTTCATGCGCTCGGGCAGGCCGCCCACATTGTGGTGCGACTTGATGGTCACCGACGGCCCGCCGGTGAAGGAGACGCTCTCGATCACATCCGGATAGAGCGTGCCCTGGGCGAGAAAATCGATATGGCCGAGCCTGTGCGCCACCTCGTCGAACACCTCGATGAAGAGACCGCCGATGATCTTGCGCTTCTCCTCCGGGTCCGCGACCCCTTCGAGCGCCGCAAGGAACCGGTCGGCCTCGTCGGCGTGGACGAGCGGAATGTTGTAATGGCCCCGGAACATCTCCAGCACCTCCTCCGCCTCGCCTTGGCGCAGGAGGCCGTGGTCCACGAACACGCAGGTGAGCTGATCGCCGATCGCCTCGTGGATGAGTACGGCCGCCACCGCCGAGTCGACCCCGCCCGAGAGGCCGCACACCACCCGGCCCTTGCCCACCTGCTTGCGGATCTTCTCGATCTCCGCCTCGCGAAAGCGCGCCATGGTCCAGTCGCCCCGGCAACCGGCGATGCGGTGGGTGAAGTTCCTCAGAATGTCCGCCCCGCGCGGCGTGTGCACCACCTCGGGGTGGAACTGGAGGCCATAGAAGCGGCGCGCCTCGTCGGCGATGGCGGCAAAGGGCGCGCCCTCGGAGACGGCAATCGCATGGAAGCCCTCGGGCAGGCTCTCCACCCGGTCGCCATGGCTCATCCACACCTGGTCGCGATCGCCCACCGTCCAGATGCCCTCGAAGAGCGGGCTTTCGGCCACCACCTCGATCTCGGCGCGGCCGAACTCGCGCGCCTCGGCCTCGGCCACGCGGCCGCCGAGCTGGGCCACCATGGTCTGCTCCCCATAGCAGATGCCGAGCACGGGAAGACCCGCCGCGAACACGGCATCGGGTGCGCGCGGCGGAGCGATATCCGTCACGCTCGAGGGGCCGCCCGAGAGGATGACCGCCCGGGGCGAGAGGCGCGCCAAAGCCTCGTCGGCGCTCTGGAAGGGCGCGATCTCGCAATAGACGCCCGACTCGCGCACCCGGCGGGCAATGAGCTGGGTGACCTGGCTGCCAAAATCGATGATGAGCACCGTGTCCGTCATTCCTGGTCCCGGTCGGGCCGACGGCCCTCCTCGCCTGTTGATGTTCAATCCCGGTCGGGGCTTGCGCCCCTCCTCGCGTCTTGATGTTCAATCCCGGTCGGGCCGACGGCCCTCCTCGCCTCTTGACCTGCGATCCCGGTCGGGCCGACGGCCCTCCTCGCCTCTTGATGTTCAATCCCGGTC
>JALUTE010000021.1 GCA_027058255.1 Methyloligella sp.
GTCGTCCGTGCTGGTGACGAGAAAGCCCTTGTCCGCAAGGGCGTCCGAAAGCTCCGGAAATCCGCCGGCGCGCGTCGCCACGGCACCGGCGCCACCGCCCGCGTCGGCGGGCCCGAGAAGCGGGCTTGGCATCGTGGTCAATCCCATTCCAGCGCTCCCTTCCGCCATGCATAGATGAAACCGACGAGCAGCTCGCCCAGAAACATCATCATGGCCCAGAAGCCCATGTCGCTCATGCCGTCGAACGCAACCGCCCAGGGAAACAGGAAGGCCGCCTCGAGATCGAAGACGATGAACAGGATCGCCACCAGGTAGAAGCGGGCATCGAACGGCATGCGGGCATCGTCGAAGGCATTGAAGCCGCATTCATAGGCGGAGAGCTTTTCGCCATCGGGATTGGACGGCGCCGCCAGGAACGGCGCGACCATGAGCGCGAGTCCGATGGCCAGGGCCACGCCAATGAAGATGGCCACGGCGAGATAATCCTGAAGAAAATCGGGCATGAGCCGTCTCGGATCCGCCGCCCGGGTGCACATCCCCATGCATGGGGTGCCTGTGTGCGGCGCTCCGTCCCTTTCCTCGTTCCCCCTATCGCCTCTTGCGGCCGCCGTCGCGGATTAGGTGAGATGTTAGCCTCAACCCTTGCCGGGCCCCATCCGCAGATTGCCGCAGGCGCACCTATATAGACCCTCTCGCCCAGCGACGCCAGACGATGTGGACCAGCAACGGGTGGGGGCTCTTGCCTCCTATGCGTGGCGGATGGGTCCAGAAGCGCGCCAACCGGCCCACGGGCCCGAATTCGGTGCTTCAGGAACAGGCGGCCATGACGGGAGGGTAGCGGAGAGGCCGCCGGCGGGCGCTTGTGCGAAGGCATGACGGCTGGCGGGGAGATGGCGGAGAGGGTGGGATTCGAACCCACGAGACGGTTGCCCGCCTACACGCGTTCCAGGCGTGCGCCTTCGACCACTCGGCCACCTCTCCGGGAGCGGGCGCCCCGATGGGGCAGCCCATGCTCCGTCTATATAGCCGACCGGCCGCAATCCGCAACACGGGGCCGTGTCGTCGCGGCCGGGCGCCGCATCCAGCAATCCCTTTCGACCCGCGATCACCCGTCGGCGAGCGCGACCACTTCGGCGAGAAGCCCGGCATCGACCGCCACGCCCTCCTTCTCGGCCGCGGCGCGGGCCGCGATCCGCCGCTCGCCCGGAATGCGCGCACCCGGCTCGGCGGCTATGGCGGCCGTGATGGTGCCCATGCGCTCGGCGAGCACGTCGGCGCCGGCAAAGGCCGCCGCATCGAGCGCGAGGAGAAGCTGACCGACGCCCGGGGGCGGCCCGTCGGCCGTGAAGAAGGAGCTTGCCTCGAAGGCGAAATGGGCGCCGGTGAGCCCCACGGCAAGGCACTCCACCGCGAGGGCGAGCGCCGCCCCCTTGGCACCGCCCATGGGGCGCATGGTGCCCTGGAGCGCGGCATGTGCGTCGGTGGTGGGGCGGCCCTCGGCATCGAAGGCCCAGTCGCCCGGTATCGGCTCGCCCTTCTGGGCCGCCTTCATGACATGGCCCCGGGCCACGTGAGAGAGGGCGAGGTCGATGACGAGCGGGGCGGCATCGGGGCGCGGGGCGGCGAAGGCGATGGGATTGGTGCCGAGCAGCGCGCGCCGACCGCCCCAGGGGGCCATGGCGGCCGGCGTGTTGCCGAAGACGAGCGCGACGAGGCCCTGGTCGGCGAGGCGCTCGACCGTGTGACCGGCGACGCCGAAATGGTGCGAGCGGGTGATCGCCGCCGCCGCGATGCCGGTCTCGCGCGCCATGGCGGGCAGGCGGGCGATGGCGAGATCGAGGGCGGGATAGGCGAAGCCATGGGCGGCATCGACCAGAAGCGCGCCCGCGCGCCGCGCTTCGGCGGTGGGGTGGGCGTGGCCGTCCACCTTGCCGCTGCGGGCCTGGGCCGCATAGGATGGCACGCGGGAGAGGCCGTGCCCTTTGCGCCCGTCGACCTCGGCAAGGGTGAGGGCACGGCCTCTCCCGCGTGCCATCCTATGCGGCCCAGGCC
>JALUTE010000022.1 GCA_027058255.1 Methyloligella sp.
ATCACCGGCACCGGATTCATGAAGTGCATGCCGATGAAGCGCTCGGGCCGGTCGGTGGCCGCGGCGAGGCGCGTGATGGAGATGGACGAGGTGTTGGTGGCCAGAATGGCGTCCGGCTTGAGGTGGGGACAGAGCTCGGCGAAGATCTTGCGCTTGATCTGCTCGTCCTCGGTGGCGGCCTCGATGACCAGGTCGGCGTCCGAGAATGCGGCGAGATCGGGCGCATAGGCGATGCGGGCAAGCGCAGCATCGCGATCCGCCTCGGTGATCTTGCCGCGGGCGATCTGGCGGCCCATGTTCCGTGCCATCACCTCGAGCGCCTTGTCGACCTGCTCCTTGGTGAGGTCGTTCAGCGCCACGTCATAGCCGGCCAGGGAGACGACATGGGCAATGCCATTGCCCATCTGGCCGGCGCCGATCACGCCCACCTTGGCTATCGTCATCGCCGCCTCGGCGAGATTGTCGTTGCTTGCCATCTCGCCCGCATCCCCGTTTCTGCTTCGATCCTGTCCCTGTCGGGCCTGCGGCCCTGCTTGCTCATTCATGGCCCTGTCGTCCCGGTTGACACGCGCGCTTTTCCCGCTCGCATCGCCAATGCCCCCTCCGGCGCTTGCTCCGGCTGCGGGCGGCCGGCTGTCCGGCGCGCGCCGGGGGTCAATAGCCGGCCCGCTCCAGCTCGGCCTCGAGCGCCGGCAGCACCTCGAACAGATCTCCCACCAGGCCATAGTCCGCGACCTGGAAGATCGGCGCCTCCTCGTCCTTGTTGATGGCGACGATGATCTTGGAGTCCTTCATGCCGGCCAGATGCTGAATCGCTCCGGAAATGCCAACGGCGATATAGAGCTCCGGCGCCACCACCTTTCCGGTCTGCCCCACCTGATAATCGTTCGGCACATAGCCGGCATCGACCGCCGCCCGGCTCGCGCCCACCGCCGCGCCCAGCCTGTCGGCGATGCGCTCCAGCATGGCAAAGTTCTCGCCCGATTGCAGGCCGCGGCCGCCCGAGATGACGATGCGGGCCGAGGTGAGCTCCGGCCGGTCCGAGGCGGAGAGCTCGGCGCTCACGAAGCGCGAGAGGCCGAGCGGCGCGGGCACCTCGGCGCTGGCGATCTCGGCCGCACCGTCGGTGCGCTCTCCAGTGGCGGAAAAGGCGGTGGTGCGCACGGTGATGATCTTCTTCGCGTCGCGCGCGCGCACCTTCTGCAGCGCATTGCCCGCATAGATCGGCCGCAGATAGGTGTCCGGCGCCTCGACGGCGATGATGTCGGAGACCTGCGCCACGTCGAGGAGGGCCGCCACGCGCGGGAGGATGTTCTTGCCCGTGGTCGAGGCGGGCGCGAGCAGCGCCTCGTAATCCGCCATGAGCGGCGCAATCAGCGCCGCCATCTCCTCGGCGAGAAAGTGCTCGAGATGGTCCGCCTCGGCGAGCCATGTCCTGGACACGCCCTCGAATCTCGCCGCCGCCTCGGCAACGGCGCGGCAGCCCTTGCCGGCAACCAGCACATGCACCTCGCTTGCGCCCGCGACCGCGCGCGCGGCGGTGAGCGCCTTCGCCGTCTGGGGGGCGAGGGCGGCATTGTCGTGCTCGGCGAGAAGGAGAACAGCCATCTACAGCACCCCCGCTTCGTCCTTGAGCTTCTGCACCAGCTCTGCCGCGCTCGAGACCTTCACGCCCGCCGTGCGTGCCGGCGGCTCCGTGGTCTCGAGAATCTCGAGCCGCGGCGCAATGTCGATTCCGAGATCGGCGACGGGCCGCACGTCGAGCGGCTTCTTCTTCGCCTTCATGATGTTGGGGAGAGACGCATAGCGCGGCTCGTTCAGCCTGAGGTCGGTGGTGATCACGGCCGGCAATTTGAGGGCGAGGGTCTCGAGGCCGCCATCCACCTCGCGGGTCACCGTCACCTCGCTCTTGTCGTCCGAGAGCACGACCTTTGAGGCGAAGGTGCCCTGGGGCCAGCCGAGCAGGCTGGCGAGCATCTGGCCGGTCTGATTGCTGTCGTCGTCGATCGCCTGCTTGCCCAGAAGCACCAGGCTCGGCGTCTCCTCGCCTA
>JALUTE010000023.1 GCA_027058255.1 Methyloligella sp.
TATGTGACCAGCGCGCCCGCCTCATCGAGTGCCAGAGCTGCGAATATGTCGTCCGCCGGCGTTGCCCGGTAGCCCATGAGCCAGACCTGGTTGACCCCGAGCCCCGCACGGGCCAGAAGCCCGTTCAGCCGCTCGCCGAGACCCGGCGCACCTTCGGCAAGGCGATGCATGTGCACGGCACCGGCAAGAGAAGCGATGACGAGCAGGCCCAGCCCCGCGAGCCGCCACGGCCAGGTGCCGCTCCGGCCGCCTCGGCCGGGCCGGCGCGGCGCAGGCACGATCGCGGGCGCAGTACCCGCCTCCCATCCGTGCGAGAGGGGGTGGATGCGCCAGCTCTCCTGCTTTCCAGTCCGTTGTCCAGCACCGGCTAACGGTTGCAAGAAGCGTCCTCCACGATCCAGCGAACGAGTTCACCGAACGACCAGCCCGCATGCGCCGCCAGCTCCGGCACCAGCGAGGTCGCCGTCATGCCGGGCTGGGTGTTGACCTCGAGGCAGGCCAGGGTTCCGCTGCCGCCCGGCCCGTCATCGAGACGGAAGTCGGTTCGGCTGACACCCCGGCAGCCCAAAGCCTTGTGGGCCGCATACGTTAATTTCTGGATAGACTGGTAAATATTCGGTGAAATATCCGCCGGGAGGACGTGTTTCGATCCGCCGGGCGCGTATTTCGCCTCGTAGTCGTAGAAATCGAGCCCCTCCTTGGGACGGATCTCGATAATGTCGAGCACGCGGGTCCCCAGCACGCCGCAGGTGAGTTCGCGGCCTGGAATGTAGCGCTCGATCATGACGGGCTCGTCGGCGGGGCCGAGCCCCTCCGCCTCGCCCGCACCGCTTTCCGCCACCGTTTGCGGCGGCGGCTCGCTCGCACTCTGGACAATGCGAATGCCAACGCTCGAGCCCTCGGCGACGGGCTTGAGCACATAGGGCGGCGCCATGGCGTGGGCACGCGCCGCCTCGGCCCGGGTCACGACCCGGCTCTCGGCCACCGGAATGCCCGCCGCCGCCAGGACCTGCTTGGCCAGCGCCTTGTGCATGGCCAGCGAGGAGGCGAGGACGCCGGAATGGGTGTAGGGAATGCCCAGGGTCTCGAGAAGGCCCTGAATGCAGCCATCCTCGCCCCAGCGCCCGTGCAGGGCGTTGAAGCACGCATCGGGGCGGATCTCGGCAAGGCGGGCGGCGAGATCGCGATCCACATCGACGCGCGTGACCCGGTAGCCCTCGCCCTCCAGGGCATCGGCGCAGGCGCGGCCCGAATTGAGGCTCACCTCGCGCTCGGACGACCAGCCGCCCATGAGAACGGCCACATGCTCATATTTGCGCGCCGCCTCGCTCACATCCCCGCCGCTCCCGCGCTCTCTTGCCCGCCTTCGTGCGCCGCCAGGGCCAGGGCCTCGCCCACGGGACGGCCCGGCAGGGGCAGGCCGAGGCGCTTGATCTCCCATTCGAGGCGCACGCCGGAGCGGGCCCGCACCCGTGCGCGCACGGTCTCGCCCAGGCGCTCGATGTCCTCGGCCGTCGCCTCGCCCTCATTGATGAGGAAGTTGCAGTGCTTCTCGGAGACATGGGCGCCGCCAATGCGCAGGCCCCGGCAGCCGGCCTCGTCGATGAGGCGCCAGGCGCTCCGGCCGGGCGGGTTCTTGAAGGTGGAGCCGCCGGTGCGGCTTTTCACCGGCTGCCTGGCCTCGCGATAGTCCGCCACCTCCTGCATCTCGGCGCGAATGGCCTCCGGGTCTCCGGTCCGCCCCTGGAAGAGCGCCTCGGTGAAGATGAGATCGCCCGGCGCGCTGCAATGGCGGTAGCCATAGCCGAGATCGGCAAGGGCGAGGCGGTGCACCCGTCCCGTGCGGTCCACGGCCCGCGCCTCGACGAGCACGTCGCAGGTCTCGGTGCCGTGCGCGCCGGCATTCATGCGCAAGGCCCCGCCCACGGCGCCGGGAATGCCGCGATAGAAGGAGAGCCCGGCAATGCCCGCCTCCGCCGCCGTGCGCGCGAGCTTCACATCCGGCACGGCGGCGCCGACACGAATGCGCCCGCTCTCCTCGAGCGCGATCTGTCCGAAGCCACGGCCGAGCCGGATGACGAGCCCGGCAATGCCGCCGTCGCGCACCAGGAGATTGGAGCCGAGCCCGATGGTCGTGACCGGCACGTCCTCGGGCAGGCGGGCCAGCAGATAGGCGAGATCGGCCTCGTCGGCGGGGCTGAAGAGCACATCCGCCGGGCCGCCGACGCGAAACCAGGTGATGTCGCCGAGAAGCGCCGCCGGGCGCAGGCGGCCGCGCATCTCAGGCGCCGCCTGTCTCACCCGCTCGAGCAAGGCGTTCGCATCGCGCATCCGATCCGCCGACACCGCGCCGGTCACCGTCACATCGCCTCTCCCACCTGCGCCGGCTCGCCCGAGAGCCGCTCGGCCAGCCGGCCGATCCAGTCGGTGATGGTCCCCGCGCCGAGCGCGATCACCAGATCGCCGGGGCGCACGACCTCCGCCACCAGGGCGGCAAGCTCGCTCTCGCTCTCCACCGAGACGACCCCCCGGTGCCCGGCCTGCTTGATGCCCTCGACCACCGCCACATGGTCCACGCCGGCGATCGGCGCCTCGCCGGCAGAGTAGACCGGCGTCACGATCACCGCATCGGCGTCGGCAAAGGCCCGGCAGAAATCGTCGAAAAGGCTGTGGATGCGCGTGTAGCGATGGGGCTGGAAGAGCGCGATCACGCGGCCCTCTGCGGCCTTGCGCGCCGCCCGCAGAACCGATGCAATCTCGCAGGGGTGGTGCGCATAATCGTCGTAGAAGGTCGCGCCGTTCCAGCTTCCCACCCGGCTGAAGCGCCGCTTGACGCCAGAGAAGGCGGCAAGGCCCGCCCTGATATCGGCGTCGCGAATGCCGGCCTCGGCCGCAACGGCGATGGCGGCAAGGCCGTTGAGCGCGTTGTAGAGCCCGGGAACCGGAACCGAGAGGCCCTCGAGCATGCGCGCCCCGCCCCGCACGCGCGGGCCGAGGGCGACATCGAAGCCGATCGCCCCGCCCCTTTCCAGAACCTTGAGGATGCGCAGATCCGCCTCCTCCCGCACGCCATAGGTGAGGATGCGCCGGCCCTCGAAGCGCCGGGCATCCTCGGCAAGCATGCGGCGCACCTGCGGGTGGTCGATGCAGGCGACCACCAGGCCATAGAAGGGCACGTTCTCCATGAACACCCGGTAAGCCTCGTGCATCGCCTCGACCGAGCCGAAATAGTCGAGATGCTCGGGGTCCATGTTGGTGACGACTCCGATCTGGCTCGGCAAGCGGGTGAAGGTGCCGTCGGACTCGTCGGCCTCCACCACCATCCAGGCCCCGCGCCCGAGGCGCGCATTGGAGCCCCAGGCATTGATGATGCCGCCGGTGATCACGGTGGGATCGAGGCCGGCATGCTCGAAAAGATGCGCGATCAGCGAGGTGGTGGTGGTCTTGCCGTGGGTGCCGGTGACGGACACCGTCGCCTTGAAGCGCATGAGCTCGGCCAGAATCTCGGCGCGGCGGATGACCGGCAGGCCCTTCTTGCGGGCCGCCTCCAGCTCCACATTGCCGTCCTTGATGGCCGAGGAGAGCACCACCGTCTCGGCCCCCACCAGATTGACCGGGTCATGGCCGACGAAGACGCGCAGCCCCTTGTCGCGCAGGCGCCGCACATTGGCGCTGTCCTTGCCGTCCGAGCCCTGCACCGTGTAGCCCAGCTCGGTCAGGATCTCGGCGATGGCGCTCATGCCGATGCCGCCGATGCCGATGATGTGGAACGGCCCGAGACCGGAGGGCATTTTCATGTCGCGACACTCCCTCTTCCCCCGCCGGCCATGCATTGCGGCCCTCGCGGGGCCCACCTTCACGTCGCCTCTCGGCCCGCGCCGGCCAGCGCCTCGACGACATCGGCAAGACGTGCGACCGCATCGGGCCGGCCGGCCCGGCGTGCGGCCTCGGCGGCGCGGCCCAGGGTCTCGGGCAGGCGGAGCCGGCGGCCGATCTCGGTGCAGAGGCGCTCCGGTGTCAGCTCGGCCTGAGCAAAGCACCATGCGCCGCCCGCTTTCTCGAGCCGTGTTGCATTGTGAAGCTGATCGTTGTCAAGGGCATGGGGCAGGGGCACGAGGATGGCGGGCCGGCCGAGCACGGTGAGCTCCGCCACCGTCGATGCGCCGGCGCGCGCGATCACGAGATGGGCGGCGGCCATGCGCCGGGGCAGATCGCGGAAGAAACTCGCGGCTTCGGCCCGGATGCCGGCATGGCGATACGCCTCCGTCACCCGCGCCACGTCCTCCTCGCGGCACTGCTGAACCACGTCGAGACGCCTGCGCAACGTCTCCGGCATCATGGCAAGCGCCTTGGGCACGGTGTCGGAGAAATAGCGTGCGCCCTGGCTGCCGCCGAAGATCAGCAGGCGAATGGGCCCCTGTGCTCCGGGCGGCTCATACGGGGTCTCGGCGGCGGCGAGCACCGCCTCGCGAACCGGATTGCCCGTGAGGCGCGCATTGTGGGCGAGCGGGCCGGTGACATGCTCGGTCTCGGCAAAGGAGAGGGCAATGGCGCTTGCACGGGCGGCGAGAAGGCGATTGGCCCGCCCCATCACCGCATTCTGCTCGTGCAGGAGGGTGGGAATGTGCAACAGGCTCGCCGCCATGATGGGCGGGACCGTGGGATAGCCGCCGAAGCCCACGACGACGGCGGGCCGCACCTTGCGCAGGATCCGGCGCGCCTCGGCCGTGCCGCGCGCCAGGGCGGTGGCGGTGCGCATCAGGGCCGCAGGCGCGCGCGAGGTGATGGTGGCGGCGGCAACGCGGTAGACCGCGCGGGCGGGGAAGTCGTCGCCAAAGCGCCCTCCGCGCTTGTCGGTAATGAGATCGACGTCGCGCCCGCGCCGGCCCAGCTCCTCGGCAAGCGCAAGCGCGGGAAAGAGATGGCCGCCCGTGCCGCCGGCCGCGATCATGACCGACCCAACGGCCCCGTCCGCTCCGCCAGCACCGTCCCTTGCCATCGTCCCTGTTCCCGTGTCCAACGTGCGCCCCTTTCGGCCCGCTGCCTGCCGGCTCATGATCGGGCCTGCTCCGCCGGCGCTTCCGCGGACGGAACTCCCGCCCGGCGCGAGAGGCCGCGTGGGCCCGCCCCGCTCGTCATCATCCGCGCCCCGGGACGGCGGCGGGTGAGCGCCAGAAGCATGCCCATGGCAAGGCTCATGGCCAGAAGAGAGGAGCCGCCATAGGAGATGAAGGGGAGCGTCATGCCCTTGGCCGGCAGCAGACCCACATTCACCGCCATGTTGATGATGGCCTGGAGGGCGAACAGAAGGGTCAGCCCGACAATGCCATTGCGGACAAACCCGTCGGGCTCGCGCCAGGCATGAGAGAGGCTTCTGACCACGATGAGTCCAAACAGGCCGATCAGAACCAGACAGGCAATGATGCCATACTCCTCCGCAATCACGGCAAAAATGAAGTCGGTATGCGAATCGGGAAGCTGGGACTTGATCGCCCCCTCGCCCGGGCCGCGGCCGAAAAAGCCGCCTTCCATGAAGAAGCGGCGCGCCCGGTCCATCTGATAGCTGTCGCCGGAGGAGGGGTCGAAGAAACGGTCGAGGCGGCTCTGCACATGGGGGAGGACCGCATAGGCGACGGCGAGGCCGCCAAGGCCGATCCCGATGCTGGCCGCAAGCCAGGCGAGGGGCATGCCTGAGACGAAGAAGAGCCCCACCCAGACGAGGGAGATGAGCAGCGTCTGACCGATATCCGGCTCCACGACGATGAGCCCCGCCAAGAGGATGTAGACTGCGATGGCCATGGGAATGGCCGGCAGGTCGGGGCGCCGGCGGGCCTCGGCGAACAGCCAGGCGGCGAGCACGACGAAGGCCGGCTTGGCAAACTCCGAGGGCTGGAGGGAATAGCCGGCGATGCGCAGCCAGCGCTGTGCGCCATTGAGCTCGGGACCAACGAGAAGAACGAGCACCAGGAGAACCAGCGTCGCCAGAAACAGGCCGAGGGCCAGCCGGCGCACCTGGCGCGGGCTCGCCAGGGAGACCCAGAAGGCGAGTGCGAGGCCGATGCCGGTGAACAGCGCATGCCGGAACACGTAGTGGAATGGCGCGAAGCCGTGGCGCGCCGCCATGGCAGGCCCGGCCGCAAGGGAGAGAATGACGCCCGTGCCCATCAGGGTGAGGATGCAGGCCGCCAGCACGCGATCGAGGGTGAACCACCACTCGGAGACGAGGCTGCGATCGGAGCGGGAGAGCCTCATCCGCGCCCCTCCGGCTCACCTGCCGCCGATGCGCCCACGACCCCGCCCCCCGCCTCGCCGGCGCGCGCCGCATCGCCGCCAGCACCGCCCGTGGCCATGGGCTCGAGCGCGATGCCTTCGAGAGCGGCGACGCCGGCACGGAACGCCTCGCCACGGGCGGCGAAACTCTCGAACTGGTCGAAGGAGGCGCAGGCCGGCGCGAGCAGAACCACCGGCGCCGCGCGTCCCTCGCGGGCGGCATCCTCGGCCGCCATGGCAAGGGCCTTATCCAGGGTTCCAGCCATCGCGTGGGCCACGCCCGCCTCGGCCAGGGTGGTGGCGAAGGCCTCGGCCGCCTCGCCGATCAGATAGGCCCGCGCCACGCGCGGGAAGAGCCGGCGCAGGCTCTCGATGCCCCCTTCCTTGGCGCGCCCTCCGGCAATCCAATAGATGTCCTCGAAGGCGGCGAGGGACCGGGCGGCGGCATTGGCATTGGTCGCCTTGGAATCGTTGACGAAGAGCACAGGCCCGCGCCGGCCCAGAATCTCCATG
>JALUTE010000024.1 GCA_027058255.1 Methyloligella sp.
CTTGTCCTGCGGGATCAGATTGCCAGCCGCGTCGCGCACGGAGAGATCGTTGTTGACGATCGCCCAGTCGCCGAAGATGTCGTCATCGCCGCCAAGGCCCGTCAGGATGTCGGAGCCCGCGCCACCAACCAGAAGGTTGTCGATGCCGTTGGAGGTGACGGTGTTCGGCCCGGCGCCCGTGAGCGTGTCATCGAAGCGCGAGCCCACGAGGCCGTCGATGAAGGCGTAGGTGTCGATCAGATTGCTGCCGGTGCCGTTCTGGTTCGAGGTCTCCAGATCCGCAATGACCGCGATGCCGACCTTCTCGTAGGAGGCGATGTCGAATCCCGGCCCCTGAACGCCGAACCCTTCCTGGTTCGGAAAGACGCCATTCTGGTTTGGCAGCATGTCGCCGAGCAGGCGATCGCCGTCATTGGCCGCGGCGCCGAGACCGCCGAACAGGAGGTCGTTGCCGCCATCGCCATTGAGATGGTCGTCGCCGACGCCGCCCACGAGAATGTCGTTCCCGTCGCCGCCCCACATCTCATCGACGCTGTCGCCGCCTTCGAGATAGTCGTTGCCTTCCTCGCCCAGCAGAACGTCCGTGTCACCATCGCCGAAAATGGCATCGTCGCCCTCATTGCCGAACAGCTCGTCGATGCCGTCGCCGCCATGGATCTCGTCATTGCCGGTGCCGCCGAAGACGGTGTCGAGCACGCCCTTGCCGGCGAAGATGATGTCGTCGCCCGCATCGCCGCGGATGAAGTCATCGTTCTCGTCGTCGATGATGAAGTCGTTGCCCGGCCCGCCGAAGAGGCTGTCATTGCCCTGGCTGCCCTGGATGTAGTCATTGCCCGGGCCGCCGCGCACCGTATCGTCGCCATTGCCGGCGACGAGATAGTCGTTGCCATCGCCGCCGACAATCACGATATGCCCGTCCGCCGCATTGCTGGTCGGGTCGGCATCGTTGAGCAGCGCCGTCACGGCACTGAAGTAGAAGTTCTGTCCCGAGGGATCGGCCGTGAAATATTGGGCACCGTCCCCGGCCGGGTTGAAATAGCGATCCGCGAAGGCGAAGGAGTCGCCATTGATGTCGTTGATGTCCACCGCGCTGTTGCGGGCGATGATGTCGGCGAATTTGGTCGAGATGATCTTGTCGCCGATGGAGGAGCCCGGAGGCATGCGGAAGAGATAGTAGAAGCGATCGCCATCCTGCATGCGCTGGGCGAAGTCCAGCATCACGAAGCTGAAGGTGGTGCCGAGAATGCCATCGATGAGCGGGCGCTCGGCAAGGCCCCCGATCCACAGGTCGATATCCCAGAAGCCCTGATCGCCCCCCGAGACCGTCCACTGGCCGGTGACGGGATCGAAGGTGGGCGTGCCTTCCATGAAGGTCTGGTCCGTCATGGCCTGGGCGGCGAGCTGGCGGGCAAGACTCAGATCGCCGGCATCGCGCGCCGCCTTGATGGCCGGGTCGCGCGCATAGGCGGCGATCAGATTGACGAGCGTGTCGGGATTGCGCAGATGCGCGCCCACCTCCGTCCAGCTCTGATAGGGCGAGAGCGCCGTGCCATTGGTGTTGTTGGTGTTCTGGATCAGGGCATCGTTCACCTGCTTGCGGAACTCGTTCCAGGTGGGCAGGCCCAGATCGCGGCCGCGGGCGATGTTGATCGCCGCAAGGTCCAGGGGCTGGCCGAGCAGGGTCTGTTGCAGGGCCGGTGTGACGAACTCGTCCACCTCATTGGCGATCTGCTTGACCGCGCCCTCAATGAGGCCCGCCGGACCGTTGGCCGTGAAGCCTTCCGGATCGAGGAAGGCATCGAGCAAAGGCTCCTGGATCACCGTTCCGTCCGGCTGCACGATATTCAGCGTCTCGGTGAGCATGGAATGGCCGAGGCGGAACACGGCCTGGGCGAACTCCAGGCTCACCGACAGGTTGATGTCCGAGGTGTAGGACACGAACTCCGGCAGGTCCGGCACCAGGCGGCCGATATACTCGTCGATGGCGACGTGGTTGTACTCGGTCTCGGTGATGGCGCGGGCCGCCTGGAAGAGAATCTCGCCATCCCAGGCGATGTTGCCATTGGCATCCAGATTGACGCCGTCGAGGGTGAGCGTCTGCGCCACGCCATCGGCATCGGTGTAGTTGAACACATGGGTGCCGGCGACGGAGGTCGTCGCCCCCTGGCCCAGCCACTGATTGATGAAGTCGGCCGCCGCCTGGGCGCCGCCATTCACCGGATCGGCGAGAATGTTGGCCGCCTCCAGGAGGACCGAGTTCTTGATATTGTCGACCTGGAAGTTGTGCTCCTCGTGCCAGACATGGTGCACGGCGGTGAGGAAATAGTTCTCGTTCACCCGCCCGTCGCCGGAGATGCGATGCGCATCGAGCAGCTCGTTGTCATAGGTGAAGCCGCCGGCGGGATCGAAATCGGGAACCTTCGGATTGTTGATGACGCCGTCGGCATCGGGCGTGCGGACAATGCCGCCGAAGCCCGGATCGGCCGCCGGATTGATGTCGATCAGAAGCGGCTGGCCGGTGCGCAGCACCTCGCCCGTGACGGGATCGCGCACATAGGGGTCGTTCGGATCGTTCACGGCCGCCGGATTGGCGCTGGTGTCGACCGGATTGTCCGGGTCCGGCGTGTAGAGAATCTGCCCCTTGGCATCGACCTTGAGCATGGGCATGTCGAGCACGTCCGCGTCCGAAAGAAGGATGCCGACGCGCTGGGCATTGATCTTGATGTCCGCCCACGTCGCCAGCCCCGCCGCCTGAGCATCGTTGGTCGGGTCGTTGTCGGTGATGAAGGCGGTGTTCTCGGTCACCATGCGCCCCGTCGGGTTCCCGTTCGCATCATATTCGCGCAGGATCACGTTGACGCTCGGGTCCGAGCCATAGGTCTGGCTCTGGTCGATCAGGAGGCCGGTATTGTTGTTGTAGATCGGCGTGACGCCCGCATTGAGGACGCCATTGGTGAAATCGCTGTCCGGATTGGCGAGATTGCCCCGCGGAATGATCATCTTGTTGCCGGGCGCCTGGCCGAAGAGCGGGTCCCCCGGCTTGAGCGGAATCTCCACGAAGCCGCTGGAGCCATCCTTCTTGATGAAATCGAGGCCGTGGTCGAAGAACTGGCCGAAGAACACGAACCAGTTGTTGTAGGACGCCCCGCCGAGGGGACCGGCATTGGGTATGAAGGCGGTCGAATTGCCATTCGGGTCCACGACGTCCTGGCCGCCCGAGGCGTCCCGCACCGCCACGGCGGCCGGGTTGTAGAGCGGGCCGGCCGGATCCGTCCACATGTTGGCGACGAGATTCGAGATCACCCGCGGCGAGGCGTCCGTCACGCTCGAGCCATAGGGCGTGTAGCTGGTGCTCGCCCCGGTCTCGTCCACGCCTGTGCGGTCCACCGCCTGGCTGAGGCGCAGGAAGGGCTGGTCCGCCGCCCCCCAGGTGCTGTTCGGTCCGGGACCGTTGGTGTTGGGATCGTTGTCCAGATCGCCATGCCCGACCAGATTGTTGTTCGTCCCCGCCGTCTCACGCACACCGCTCGGATCGAGGGCGTTGGTGAGCTGTGTGTAGTCGATTCCAACCGTCACCTGACGAATCAGAAAATCCAGATCCTGCCGGTTCAAATGCACCATGGGTCGAAGCTCCTCCACTGGCCGAAACCATCCTCACGCATGATCGGCGGGGAGCGGCTGCTCTCCCGCGGACGCCCGATCCGGGCAGCCATGTCCATGCATCGATATGAGGCCGAGCGTGGGCCCCGTTCCTGACATGATCCTGACAACGCGGTCATTTGCTCGCACCGAAGGAGATGCCGGCACGCAACAGGCGGCATCTCCCCCTATACGGGGCGTTTTTCGAGAGTAGCGGGCGTTAACTCTAAAGAAAGAACGCCACCGAGCCGGCAATCGGGAGCGGGCGGTCCGGAACGGTTTCTGCACGAGGGCGGGTTGTCTATTCATCCACGCCCTGGAGGAACGGCACGGACATGCGCATACTTCTCGTCGAAGACAATCGCCGGTTTGGCGCTCTGTTGACCGAGCATCTGACCGACCACGGCCATGTGGTGGATTGCGCCGCAACGGCCGCCGATTTTCGCGAGCTCGCCCTCACCTTCGCCCACGATCTCTACATCGTCGATCTCGGCCTGCCCGACGGCGACGGGATCGACCTGATCGCCGAGCTCAGGAGGGCGGGCTGCACCAAGCCGATTCTCATCATCACGGCCCGCGGCGGCGTGGAGGACAGGGTGCGCGGGCTCGACCGGGGCGCCGACGACTACCTCGTCAAGCCCTTCAACTATCGCGAGCTTCTGGCGCGCATCCGGGCTCTGTCCAGGCGTCCCGCGGCGGTCGAGCCCGACCGGGTCGAGGCGGGAGATATCGTCTTCGACCGCACGAGCGGCGAGTTCTTCAGCGGTGGCCGCAGGATCGATCTGCGGCCGAGCGAGCGTCGGCTCCTGGCGCTGATGATCTGCCGCTCCGGCCGGCTGGTCTCGCGCGCGACCATCGAGGGCGCACTCCAGTGCGTCGGAGGCGAGCGCTCGCCCAACGCCATCGACAAGCTGGTCTCGCGCCTGCGCCGCACCTTGCGGGAGGCGGGCGCCGGCATCGCCGTGAAAACGGTCAAGGGCGCGGGCTACGTCCTCGACGAGGCCTCGTGATGACGCGGGTCCCGGGCACAGGGCCGAGCGCAGACACGGAGCCGAGGCCGGGGCTGGCGCGGGTCGTTCTTTTCCGGCTCTCGATTGCGGCCGCTTTGGCGGTCTTGATCCAGACCGTGATCTGCCTCGCCGAGAACTACTCGGACGAGCTCTATTTCGGACGCTGGTATGTGGAGATGGAAGCCAAGCGCGTCGCGCGCGGCGTGAAGCTGACGCGCAACGGCCTCATCTTCGTGCCCCCCCAGGACATATCCCATTTCTTCGGCAGCGAGCGCGAGGCGTACGCCTTCCGCGTCATCGCCGGCAGCGGCCAAGTTCTGGCCGAGAGCAATCGCAAGCTCTTCGCCACCATGTCGCCCTTCCTGCGCTCCGGAGGGGGCGGGCCGGATTCATGGATCGGGCGCCTTCATCCACAGCGCTGGTTCCACATCGCCGGCGGCATCACGCTCAACCCCTTCGGGCGCCCCGTGCGCGTCGAGGTCGCAACACTCGGCGATCCGGCACGCCAGCGCTTTCACGCGCTCGCGCTCGATTTTCTGGAGGACGTCTGGATTCCCCTGGTGCCGACGCTCATTCTCGCCATCGGATTTGCCATGTTCTCCATCCGCCGGGCGCTCAAGCCGCTGGAGCGCGGCGCGCGGCTGGCCGAGACCATCGACGATGCGGAAACGGGTCTCCGCTTCGACCTCTCGGGCATGACGCGGGAGGCGGCCAGCCTGTGCGCAACCATCAACCGCCTTCTGGAGCGGGTCGGACGGCTGACGGGAACGCAGAAGCGCTTCATTGCCCGCGCTGCGCACGAGCTGCGCACGCCGCTTGCCATCATGGCCCTGGAGCTCGGAAAGATCGCCGACCCGCGGGCGCGCCGGCTGGAGCATGATGTCGCCCACATGAGCGACATGGTCTCGCGCCTTCTCGAGATCGCCCGTCTCGATGCCCGTGAAAGCCGGGACTCCCGTCCCGTGGACCTCGTGGCCATCGTGCTCGATGTCATGGAGCGCATGGCGCCGCTGCTGGATGAGCGCAAATGCGAGGCAAGGGTGATGATCGAGCGGCCGAGCATCTTTGCGGGCGACCCAATGGCCGTGCGAGAGGCGGTGCGCAACCTGGTCGAGAACGCGGCCAAGCATTCGCCGCCGGGCGCCCGCATCGCCGTGCGTTGCGGGCCGGGCGCCCAGCTCAGCGTCGAGGACAGCGGGCCCGGCCTCGAAGACACCGACAAGGACAGGATCTTCGCCGCCTTCGGACGCGGCCGGCAAGCGGCCACGGAAGGCTATGGACTCGGGCTCGCCATCGTCCGCCAGGTCGTGGAGCTGCACCGCGGCAGCATCGACACCGGCCGCTCACCGCTGGGCGGTGCTCGCTTCAACCTGCGCTTCGCCAGCGAGGGGACCGCCTGATCCTGACGCCGCCACGCCGATCCGCCCGCGCTGCGCGTCAATCCTGCAGGCCGGCGGCCTTGGCGGCCTTCTCCCAGCCCTTGGGCAGCCGGTGGGCGATGCCCTTGTGGCAGTCGATGCAGGTCTGCCCCTTCTCCGCGGCCTCCTCGTGCCGGTCGGCACTGCGCGATTCCTGCTTGTCGAAATCCATGGATTCGAAATCGTGACAGTTGCGGCACTCGCGGCTGTCCGTCCGCTTCATGGTCTTCCAGACGGTGAGCGCCAGCTCGAGGCGCTTCTTCTTGAACTTCTCGCGCGTATCGATGGTGCCCATGAAGTGGTGATAGAGCTCGTTGGTCGCCTGGATCTTGCGGATCACCTTGTGAATCCACTCCTTGGGCACATGGCAATCGGTGCAGATCGCGCGCACGCCGGTGCGGTTGGAGTAGTGCACCGTCTCGGTGTACTCCTCATAGACATTGTCCTTCATCTCGTGACAGGAGATGCAGAATTTCTCGGTGTTGGTCAGCTCCATCGCCCAGTTGAAGCCGCCCCAGAACAGAATTCCGAGAATGCCGCCGAAGATGACGAGGGTGCCGAGGGCCCAGCGGGTACTCGGGCGCCAGAAGGCGCGCCACATTCGCGTGAGGCGCGAGGAGCCGCCGTCCCGGGCGGCATCGTGCTGCTTGGTCATGTCATCTCATCCATTCTTATGCCGGCCCCCTGGCCGCACCGGC